>NZ_OMPH01000005.1:0-151854 GCF_900312795.1 Ruegeria sp. AU67 | reverse complement strand
CTCCGTCCATTCCTCTGTCTACAACTACTTCAACCAGGAAAGATCGCTAGCCAGTCGAGACACCTTCAAGCTGACCCGCGCCGCCGCTCTTAGCGAGTGGCGTCAACTCTGTTCCGGATAGGTTCGCAGTTTCCGCGGCAAACTGAGACTGGTTCGAAATCGTCTGACAGCACCTTTCGACCACCCAGATCAGGAGGTTAGCCCAAAAAAAATCTAAAGAGTCGATCGAATGTGCCACGCCAGCGCTGATGCCAGATTTCTTTGATGGCAAGTAGAAAAACTGTGCAGACGCTCCGCTGCATGTAAAAATATGCTGATAAATTAGGCAAACTGGCAGCCTGATGAAACGCTTAGTGGCCTTGGAATTGCGATCGATGAAGCTTGGGCTCACTTGGGTGCCTATGAAACAACACCTTACTGTCGTTGTCGTCGAGCAGAATCAAGAACGTGCTTTTGCAATTGTGGACGCCTTAAAAGAGTCTGGAGACGTAGACGTTTCTGTAATCGGCAATTTCTCCGGACTGGCACGTAGAATTGCAATGCATAGCCCAGACATCGTTCTGATCGACATAGACAATCCATCGCGGGATATGCTGGAAGAGTTGACCGTTGCCTCCGGTCCGATGGAGCGACCGGTGGCAATGTTCGTCTCGGGCGCTGCGGGCGGATTAGCGAAAGCCGCCGTTGAGGCAGGGGTATCAGCCTATGTAGTCGATGGCCTGCAAGCCGAGCGCATCAAACCTGTGATCGATACCGCCATCGCCCGGTTTCAGGTACTACGCCAGATGAGGACCGAACTGGCCAAGACCCGCCGTGCGTTGGAAGAACGCAAAGTGATTGATCGTGCCAAAGGGTTGTTGATGAAAGCCAAGGGTGTGTCTGAAGACGAGGCCTACGGCCTGCTGCGAGAAACAGCGATGAACCAGAACCGCCGGGTTGCAGATGTGGCTGAAGCCTTGGTCACGGCTTCGGGTTTGTTGTCATGAGAACTGTAACCTTGCCTGTCGCCTATATGCCTTTGGTTGACGCGGCCCCGTTGATTGTCGCGCGCGAGATGGGGTTTGACCATGCCGAAGGCGTGTCGCTGGACCTGCGACCGGCCCCGTCATGGTCATCTTTGCGCGATATGCTGGCTTTTGGGCATGTGGACGCTGCGCATCTGCTGTCACCTGTACCCGTTGCGATGGCCTTGGGTTTGGGCGGTATCGCGACGCCGCTGTCTGCAGTGTCTGTCCTATCCCTGAATGGCAACGTCATAGGCGTTGGAACCCAGTTGGCAAGGCGTCTGACCGATCAGGGCTATGACTTCGATTTCACTGATGCCGCTGGGGCTGGGGCTGCACTGGCAAAGGCTGCCGGTGAGGTTTTGGTGTTCGGAGTGCCTTTTCCGTTTTCGATGCATGTTGAACTGCTGCGCTATTGGGTTGCGGGAACCGAACTGGCTTCGAAACAGGTCGAAATCCGCACTGTCCCGCCCCCTCTCATGGCGCAGGCGCTTGCAGGTGGCGAGATCGATGCCTTCTGCGTGGGCGAGCCTTGGGGCTCATTCGCCGTGGATGACAATGTTGGCGCGTTGCTGCTGCCCGGCAAGGCGATCTGGACCTGCGCACCTGAAAAGGTGTTGGCGGTTAGAAACGACTGGGCCGAAACTGAGCCGCATTTGCTGGGTAGCCTCATGCGGGCCGTTTGGCGCGCGGGACGGTGGCTTTCAAACACGGACAGCCGAACAACCGCGTCCGAGATGCTATCGCGCAAAACCTACCTCAATGTCTCACCCGAACTAATCGACCGTGCATTAATGGGCGATTTCACAATCTCGGCGCGCGGCGAGCAACGCCATGTGGATGGGTTTGTCGAGTTCTTTGACGGCGCTGCCACCTTCCCATGGCGCAGTCAGGCCAAGTGGATCGCGCATCAGCTAGCACAACGGAACGGGATCGATGTCAGCACAGCCGAACGTCAGGCCGCCCGTGTCTTTCGCAGCGATCTCTATCGGCGCGAGTTGTTCGGGCTGGGTGTCGAAACCCCCGGAGCGTCAGAAAAGCTGGAAGGGGCGCTTCCCGAGTCGACCACCGTAGCCTCGACAAGCGGAAGCTTGATTCTGGCGCCGAACGTCTTCTTCGATCGTCGCATTTTCGAGCCAACGGGGTGAGAGTGCCCAAAATTTTTGCAGCGCAGCATCAAATCACGCTGCAGCGCAGAAAAATCACACTTTGACGCTCAAAACCGGATGACGGCCCAGATCAAGGATGTCTTAATCGGGACATCGGAAGGCAACGACGCCCACCGACGGAATTCGCCCACTATCCAGGGCACCTTACAAGAGCAAAGCCGCTCGACCATCCGCCACCTCCTCCCGGCGGACTGTGTCGGCGGCTTTTTTGTTTGCCCAAGAGGTTGGGCTGAACCGAAAGGGATCGAGATGAAAAAGCTTCTTTTAGGCCTCGTCGCAACGACGGCGCTTGTGTCTCCGGCACTGGCCGAGCTGGAACTGGAAAAAGACGAGCTGACTTTTGGCTTTATCAAACTGACCGATATGGCGCCGCTGGCTGTCGCTTACGAGAATGGGTACTTTCTGGACGAAGGCCTGTTCGTGACGCTGGAAGCACAAGCCAATTGGAAGGTCCTATTGGATGGCGTGATCGACGGGCAGCTTGACGGCGCACACATGCTGGCCGGACAGCCTTTGGCCGCCACCATCGGATACGGAACCGAAGCGCACATCGTAACGCCCTTCTCAATGGACCTGAACGGCAACGGCATCACCGTGTCCAACGAGATTTGGGAAGAGATGAAGCCGAACATCCCGGTGATGGAGGATGGTCGTCCCCAACACCCTATCAGCGCCGAGGCGCTTGCTCCGGTCGTTGAGAAATACAAATCTAAAGGCAAGCCCTTTAACATGGGCATGGTCTTCCCAGTCTCGACCCACAATTACGAACTGCGCTATTGGCTGGCCGCTGGTGGGCTGCATCCGGGGTTCTACAGCCCAGACAACGTGACCGGTCAAATCGGTGCGGATGTGTTCCTCTCGGTGACACCTCCGCCGCAAATGCCAGCCACGTTGGAGGCCGGAACGATCTATGGCTACTGCGTGGGTGAGCCGTGGAACCAGCAAGCGGTCTTCAAGGGCATCGGCGTTCCAGTAATTACCGATTACGAACTGTGGAAGAACAACCCCGAGAAGGTCTTTGGCATCACAGCTGAGTTTGCCGAGGAGTATCCGAATACCACTCTGGCAGTGACCAAAGCCCTGATCCGCGCGGCACAGTGGTTGGATGAAAATGACAACGCCAACCGACCCGAGGCGGTCGAAATCCTGAGCCGCGCGGAATATGTGGGCGCGGATTATGACGTCATCGCCAACTCGATGACCGGCACGTTTGAATACGAGAAAGGCGACAAGCGCGAGGTTCCCGATTTCAACGTGTTCTTTCGCTACAATGCGACCTATCCGTTCTATTCGGACGCTGTTTGGTACCTGACCCAGATGCGTCGTTGGGGTCAAATCGCCGATGCGAAGCCGGACAGTTGGTATGACGAAGTGGCCAAGTCGGTTTATAAGCCCGAAATCTACCTGGAGGCCGCGCGCCTGCTGGTCGACGAAGGTCTGGCGGATGAGGCCGATTTCCCCTGGGACAGTGACGGCTACAAGGCACCAACGCCTGTCGAGGATATCATTGACGGGATCGCCTATGACGGCCGCACACCCAACGCCTATCTCGAAAGCATGTCCATTGGCCTGAAGGGCGAGCAGAAGATCGTCGGCTCGGACGTTCAAGGCTAATTCCTCAGCTCCACGTCCGGCCACGGTCGGGCGTGGGCTTCACAAGTGCCCCGCCATCGCAAGGACACATCAGATGACGACCGTCGATCCCGAATTCAACGCAGACGCTGCACGCCAGGAGCGTCGCGCCCGCCTTTTCACCCGCATCAATGCAGCCGACAAATGGTTCCAGGTGTTGGGCCTCAGCTGGGCCACGCCTGTTCTGAAGGCCGCCGCCGGAGACAATCCCCGCGCTCAGATGGCCGAGATTTGGCGCTTGCTGATCGTGCCGTTGCTGTCGATCTTCGCCTTTTTGCTTCTGTGGGGCACGCTGGCGCCCAAGATACAGACCTCGCTGGGCGCGGTCCCCGGGCCAGCGCAGGTTTGGGCGGAGATGGTCAGTCTGAATGAGGACGCCAAAGCTAAAGCGGCAAAACGCGCCAAGTTCGAAGCCATGGTCGACACGCGCAATCAAAAGTTTATTGATGCTGGCCAGCCGGAGAAGGTGAAAGACGTGGCTTTCACCGGGGCTCCGACCTACTACCAACAGATTTGGACCTCGATCAAAACTGTGTTTTTCGGCTTTCTGATCGCTACTGCCCTCGCAGTCCCTCTGGGCATCGCGGCAGGTCTGTCGCCAACGGCAAATGCGGCGCTGAACCCGCTGATACAAATCTTCAAACCGGTCTCGCCACTGGCGTGGCTGCCGATTGTGACCATGATCGTCTCGGCCGTTTACGTCACCAATGATGGCTGGTTCGCGAAATCCTTCCTGATCTCGGCCATCACTGTAACTTTGTGTTCGCTGTGGCCCACATTGATCAACACGGCGCTCGGTGTGGCATCTATCGACAAGGATCTGGTGAACGTCTCCAAGGTTCTGAAAATGAACACCTATACCAAGATCACCAAGCTGGTGCTGCCCTCGGCGCTGCCGCTGATCTTCACCGGTTTGCGCCTCAGCCTGGGTGTCGGCTGGATGGTTCTGATCGCGGCTGAAATGCTGGCGCAGAACCCTGGTCTGGGCAAATTCGTTTGGGATGAATTCCAGAACGGTTCCTCCAGCTCTTTGGCCAAAATCATGGTTGCGGTCTTCACTATCGGTATCATCGGCTTCCTGCTGGACCGTGTGATGTATGCCCTGCAATCCCTTTTCACCTTCACGAATAACCGGTGAACGCGATGAGCATTCTAAGCTTCAAGAACGCCTCGAAATCCTTCGGTGAAGGCACTGCGCGCGCCGATGTGCTGAAAGGCATCGATCTGGACGTGCAAGAGGGCGAGTTTCTGGTGATCCTTGGTTTCTCAGGCACTGGTAAGACGACCCTGATCAACCTGATGGCCGGGCTGGATCGCCCGACCAGCGGAGAGGTCACGTTCAAAGGTGCTCCGATCAAAGGCCCTGGCCCTGAACGCGGGGTGATCTTTCAAAATTACTCGCTGATGCCTTGGCTTACGGTCAGCGGTAACGTCGGGCTGGCGGTTGATACGGTTTTCCCCGGTCTCAGCAAGGTCGAGAAAGCCGAGAAGGTTGCGCATTACGTGCGGATGGTGGGCCTCAGCCATGCCGCGACGCGCCGCCCGGTGGAACTGTCCGGCGGGATGCGCCAGCGGGTCAACGTGGCGAGAGCGCTATCGATGAACCCAGAGGTATTGCTGCTGGATGAACCTCTGTCGGCGCTCGACGCTTTGACCCGTGCCAATCTGGCGGACGAGATCGAACATATCTGGGAAGCCGACAAGAAGACCTGCGTGCTGATCACCAATGACGTGGACGAGGCAATCATTCTGGCCGACCGGATCATTGCACTGAACCCCGATGGCACGCTGGGGCAGGAGTTCCATGTGTCGATCCCGCGACCGCGCGAACGCGGTGCCATGAACAACGATGAGACGTTCAAACGCCTGCGGGCGGACGTCACCAAATATCTGATGGACGTAGGGATCGAGGCCAAGGTCGAAGGCACTCGTATCCTACCGGATGTCACCCCAATCCACGGGGTTCCAACGGCGGTGGCCAAGGCGCAAAAGGGGATGATTGAGAACCGCTTCCTCGATTTCTCGCAGCTGCACAAGGTTTATCCGACGCCCAAAGGCCCTCTGACTGTGGTCGAGGATTTTGACCTGAAGATCGACAAGGGTGAGTTCATCTCTCTGATCGGACACTCGGGCTGTGGCAAATCAACAGTTCTGACCATGGCCGCCGGGCTGAACGACATCTCGAAAGGCGCGATTAAGCTGGACGGCCGCCATGTAGAAGGGGCTGATCCTGAACGTGCGGTGGTGTTTCAGTCGCCCAACCTATTCCCTTGGCTCAGCGCTAAAGAGAACGTCGCGATCGGGGTCGACAAAGTCTATCCCAAGGCCAGAATCGCCGAGCGGCAAGATGTCGTTGAATACTATCTAGAGCGCGTCGGCCTGGCCGATGCGATGGATAAATCTGCCTCTGATCTCTCGAACGGTATGAAGCAACGCGTCGGTATTGCCCGCGCCTTTGCCCTGTCCCCCAAACTGCTGTTGCTGGACGAACCGTTTGGAATGCTCGACAGCCTCACACGCTGGGAATTGCAGGAAGTCCTGATGGAGGTCTGGTCCCGCACCAAGGTCACAGCAATCTGCGTAACCCATGACGTGGACGAGGCGATCCTGCTGGCCGACCGGGTGGTGATGATGACCAATGGGCCTCAGGCGACCATTGGCAAGATCACTAAGGTCGACCTGCCGCGCCCAAGGACTCGCAAGGCCCTGTTGGAGCACCCGGATTATTACGCCTACCGGCAGGAAGTTCTTGATTTCCTTGAAGAATACGAACACGGCGCCAAGCCGAAATCGCCCGCCCCCAAGGCGATTGCAGCGGAGTGAAATCATGAAGCAAAGACTAGTTGTTATAGGCGCAGGCATGGCCTCGGGTCGGGTGCTGGAACACCTGACCGACGCCGCACCGGATGCGTTCGAAATCACCCTGTTCAACGCTGAGCCGCGCGGGAACTACAACCGCATCATGCTCAGCCCGGTTCTGTCGGGTGAGAAGACCTATGAAGAGATCGTCACCCATGACGACACTTGGTATGCCGAGCGGGGCATCTCCTGCCGCTTTGGAGAGAAGGTGGCTAAGATCGACCGTGAGATGAAGGTGGTCGAGGGCGAGAACGGACACGTTCCATACGACAAGCTGGTCGTCGCGACCGGGTCGAACCCGTTCATCATCCCTTTGCCGGGGCATGATCTGGATGGTGTGATCGCCTATCGCGATTTGGAAGACACGCAGCAGATGATGGGCATGGGTCCGGACAGCAAAGTCGTCGTAGTTGGCGGCGGATTGCTGGGGCTCGAGGCCGCCGCGGGGATGGCCGCGCATGGTGTTGACGTTACCGTCGTGCATATCATGGGCCACCTGATGGAGCGTCAGTTGGACGAGGCCGCAGGCTATCTGCTGAAGAAATCGCTGGAAGACAAAGGCATCAAGATCTGCCTGCAGGCGAATTCCAAGGAAGTTCTGGGGCAAGATGGCAAGGTCCGCGCTCTGTTGCTGGATGACGGGACCGAGCTGCCCTGTGATCTGCTCGTCATGGCCGTCGGCATCCGCCCCAACACGGCTATTGCTCAAGAGGCCGGTCTGGCCACCGGGCGCGGTATTCATGTGGATGACCAGATGCTGACGTCGGACCCGGATGTCTACGCCGTGGGCGAATGCGTCGAACATGACGGAGAGGTATTCGGCCTAGTTGCACCGCTCTACGATCAGGCGAAGGTGGCGGCGCAGTCGTTGCTGGCGGAAGACGCTGCATTCGCGCAGAAAACCTTCTCGACCAAGCTGAAGGTCACGGGCTGCGATCTGTTCAGTGCCGGCGATTTCGCTGACGGGCCGGGGCGTGAAGATATCGTGTTTCGCGACCCTTCGCGCGGCGTCTACAAGCGCCTCGTTATCGAAGAGGATCGGCTGGTTGGTGCTGTCATGTATGGCGACACCGCCGATGGCAGCTGGTTCTTCGGGTTGATAAAGGACGGCACCAGCATCGACGAGATGCGTGAGACGCTGATCTTCGGACCCGCCTATCAGGGAGGCGACACTGCGGACCCTCTCTCAGCCGTTGCAGCATTGCCGCCTGAGGCGGAGATTTGCGGCTGCAACGGCGTATGCAAAGGCGAGATTGTCGAGGCGATCAACGCAGGCGCCGACGATCTGGGCGCGGTTCGTGCAGGCACCAAGGCCAGTGCGTCCTGCGGCACCTGTACTGGACTGGTGGAACAGGTGTTGCAGGTGACGCTAGGCGACAACTTCCAGATGCCAACCGCGCGATCGATTTGCGGTTGTACGGATCTGACCCACGAAGACGTGCGCCGCCTGATCAAGGGGCAGGAGCTGAAAAGCCAGGCGGCTGTTTGGCAGGAACTCGGCTGGTCCACGCCTAACGGCTGCCATGTCTGCCGCCCGGCGATCAACTATTACCTGCTGGCGGATTGGCCACTGGACTATCAGGACGACCCACAAAGTCGGTTCGTCAACGAACGCAAACACGCCAACATCCAGAAAGACGGCACCTTCAGCGTTGTGCCGCGCATGTGGGGCGGCATCACCACCCCCGAAGAACTGCGCGCCATCGCAGATGCGGCCGACAAGTATGACGTGCCGACCGTCAAGGTCACGGGTGGGCAGCGGGTCGACCTGTTGGGGGTGAAGGGCGAGGACCTGCCTGCGATCTGGTCGGATCTGAACAAGGCCGGTCTGGTCTCGGGCCATGCCTATTCCAAGGGTCTGCGCACGGTCAAAACCTGTGTGGGCACCGATCATTGCCGGTTTGGCACGCAGGACAGCACCGGCCTCGGCATCAAGCTCGAGAAAACCCTTTGGGGGTCGTGGACGCCGCACAAGCTGAAGCTGGCGGTGTCCGGTTGCCCGCGCAACTGCGCCGAGGCGACGTGCAAGGATATTGGAGTGGTTTGCGTGGATTCAGGTTATCAGATCAGCATCGGCGGTGCCGCAGGCATGGACGTAAAAGAGACCCAACTGTTGTGTCAGGTCCCCACCGAAGACGACGCGATCGAGGTCGTGATGGCCGTCACCCAAGCCTACCGAGAGGGCGGCAAGTATCTGGATCGCCTGTATAAATGGTTGGGCAAGGTTGGCATGGACTGGGTCAAAGCTCAGGTCGTGGACGATCTTGAAAACCGCGCTGCTTTGGTCGCCCGGTTCGAACTGTCGCAAAGCATCTACCGCAAAGACCCATGGGCTGAACACGTCAAAGAAAAAGCGCAGACCTACGCGCCGATTGCAGATTTTACATTGGAGGCCGCGGAATGAGCTGGATCGACATCGGACATATTGATGAGGTGCCGGTGCGCGGAGCGCGTCTGGTGAAAACCCATATCGGCTGTATCGCCGTCTTCCGCACCGCCGAGGCGGAAGTATTCGCCGCGACCAACAGCTGTCCGCATAAGGGCGGCCCATTGTCCGAGGGCATCGTCCACGGCCAGTCAGTCACCTGCCCGCTACACAACTGGGTCTTTGACCTGAACACGGGCGAAGCTAAAGGCGCGGATGATGGCCGCATCACCACCTATCCGGTGCGTCTTGAAGACGGTCGTATCCTACTGGACGACAGCGCGGTTTCCCGGCGGAGCGCGGCCTGATGGACGGAAGTGGTCTGCCCGAAGTTCGCTCGACCTGCGCGTATTGCGGCGTTGGCTGCGGCTTGCTTCTGCGACCAGATGGAGTTGGAGGGCTGACTGTCCGGGGCGACCCGGATCATCCAGCGAACCATGGTCGTTTGTGCTCGAAAGGGTTGGCTTTGGGTGAAACCGTGGGGTTGGAACACCGGTTGCTGGCTCCTCGCGCCTTTGGTCAGGACACCAGCTGGGACAACGCGTTGCAACTGGTCGCAGACCGGTTCTCTGCCGCGATAGCTGAACACGGGCCGGACAGCGTCGCGTTTTACGTCTCGGGTCAGTTGCTGACCGAGGATTACTATGTCGCCAACAAACTGATGAAAGGCTTTATGGGCTCGGCGAATATCGACACCAACTCTCGGCTTTGTATGGCATCTACAGTGGCAGGGCAAAAACGCGCTTTCGGCACGGATACGGTGCCTGGAACCTATGAGGATCTGGATCAGGCTGACCTGGTTGTGCTGGTCGGCTCGAACCTCGCTTGGTGCCATCCTGTGCTCTATCAACGGGTCATAGCTGCGCGTCAGGCGCGCGGAACGAAGATTGTGGTTATTGATCCACGTCGAACAGCAAGCTGCGATCAAGCCGATCTCCATCTGGCGCTTCAACCGGGCAGCGACGTCGCATTGTTCAACCGCTTGTTGGCCAGAATTCACCAAACCGGGCATGTGTCAGCGGAATTTCTAGATCGCAGCGTTGGGTTCAATGAGGCCGTCGAGCTGGCACAGCTTGACGATCCTGATGAGACGGGGCTGAGCCCCGGTGAGATTGAAGCTTTCTGCGATCTATGGATCGGTACTGAGCGCGTTGTGACGATCTTTAGTCAGGGTGTGAACCAGTCTTCTAGCGGAACCGACAAGGTCAACGCGATACTGAACTGCCATTTGGCCACCGGACGGATCGGGCGCCCGGGGATGGGTCCGTTTTCAGTCACCGGTCAGCCAAACGCCATGGGTGGTCGAGAGGTGGGCGGCTTGGCCAACATGCTCGCCTGCCATTTGGATATCGAAAACAAAGCCCACAGAGCCGCTGTCCAGGAATTCTGGAAGGCACCCAACATGCCACAGAAGCAGGGGCTCAAAGCGGTTGACCTGTTTCGTGCTGTCGAAAGCGGCCAGATCAAAGCACTGTGGGTCATCCACACCAATCCGGCGGCCACTATGCCAGATGCAGACCGAGTGAAGGCGGCTATCGAGGGTTGTTCATTCACTGTTGTTAGCGACCTGACTGCCAGGACAGACACCGCGCGTGTCGCAGACATATTGCTGCCAGCTGCGGGGTGGGGAGAAAAAAGCGGTACAGTGACCAATTCAGACCGCACGATGAGTAGACAGCGCACCGTTTTGTCGCCTCCAGGACAAGCGCGCGCGGATTGGGATATTTTGGCCGAAGTGGGCTGCCGCATGGGCTGGACGGAAGCTTTCAGCTATGAGACCCCGGCACAGATTTTTCGAGAATACGCTAAGATGACTTCGCTCGCCGTGTCATTTGGCAAGGATTTGGATATTACAAGTTTTTCGGACATTGATGACGAAGACTATGAGGCGCTCAGCCCAACACGGTGGCCGACAACACCTCGTATATCAGATGGCCGTTTTTTCGGCGATGGGCAGTTTTTCCATCCTGATGGCAAAGCACGTTTTGTGCCCGTCGGGCATCGTCCACCAAAGGCAACGACTTCGGAACAGTACCCGTTTCTTTTGAACACCGGGCGAAACCGGGATCAGTGGCACACTATGACCCGATCGGGTCTGTCGCCGCGTCTTTCGGCCCATTTGGCTGAACCTTATGTAGAGGTGCATCCCAAAGACGTCCGTCGACTGGGTCTCGGCACCGCCGATCTAGTAGAATTACGCAGCCCGGTTGGCAGTGGCATCTTTCGTCTCCGCAGCGCCGACACGGTCGCGCCGGGTCAAGTGTTTGCGCCGATTCACTGGACAGGCGAAACCGCTCCATCAGCCCGTGTGGATGCGCTTGTTCCAGGTGTGACTGATCCGAATTCAGGACAACCGGAAAGCAAGTCAACAGTGGTCTCCCTGCGAGGTATGAACGCCGCCTGGTATGGTTTTGCCGTTTCAGCTGCTGCGGCGAGACCCGATGTTGAGTATTGGGCGACCGCCAAAACGACGAACGGGTACAGGATGGAGCTGGCGGGGAAAAAGCCTGTCGAAAACTGGGAAAAAACCGCGCGTGCTTGGTTTGGGTTACCCGACGCAGTGGCCACTTCAGTAGAAGACACCAAACGCGGCTCTTTCAGAATTGCTTTGTCAAACGGCCAAAACATCTTGGCGGCGCTTTTTGTCTCTCGTCAACCGATCACACTGATGCGGGATTATTTGGCAACTTTGCCTCAGGGCGAGCTCCAGCATGTCTTGTCCGGACGGTCATCAGCTATATCAGAAGACTGCGGACCAATTGTCTGTTCGTGTTTCGAGGTCGGACTAAAAACAATCATCGGCGCTATTGCCCAAAAGCGTTTGATTACTGTGGACGATATCGGAGACGTCCTTCATGCTGGAACGAACTGCGGTTCATGTCGGCCAGAGTTGGCAGACCTAATCAATGAGCATTCAAAGTCGAACCGCACTAGACTAAAGAATTGCCTGCAAGAACAATTGCGATAGGCTCGGGGTTTTCGAACAGGACTTCTGTCAGTTTTTGTTGGTTGCCAACGTGAGCGCGTATTCCAATTACACCGAAACCGCCGCTACATGGAGACTTTGAACGCGCGAGCGCAAAGCTGGGCCGAGGAATTCCCGGTGATGGGGGCGTTGGTGACGCTAAGCAGTTTCCGACTAACCAGCTACGACACTGGCCATTGATACCCACTGGTCAGACTGACGCGGTAGCGGCCGTTCATAAGAACGTGTGGAACGGCCGCTTTGTCTGCAAGGCAGACGTTCACGGAATTTTTCCGAATGACCGCACCGAGCCCAAAGCAGACGCACCAAATTATATTTTTTGGACAGGATTAGTCATAAGAACGGATTGCTTTAAAATTAATAAGTTGTTGGTGAACTCGTGCGCGCACTTTTGTGGTTCAGTCAAATGCTCGAAGTCTTTTTAGCAACGACGAGATATCCCATCGACCGCCGCCAAGTTTCTGAACGTCGTTGTAGAACTGATCTACCAACGCTGTCACGGGCAAGCTCGCACCATTTTCACTGGCAGTATCTAGGCAAATACCTAGGTCTTTGCGCATCCAGTCCACGGCAAACCCGTGGTCAAAATGGTCACCGAGCATGGTCTCGTATCTATTGTCCATCTGCCAGCTTCCGGCCGCCCCTTGGCTGATGACTTCGACAACAGCGCGACTATCGAGACCAGCTCTCTCTGCGAAGTGTAACGCTTCGCTCAATCCTTGAACCAAGCCAGCGATAGCGATTTGGTTGCTCATTTTTGTCAACTGTCCTGCACCGCTCGCCCCAATCCGACGACAAATTTTCGAGTATATATGCATGATGGGTTCAGCCGCGTCATACACAGGCTGGTCCCCGCCACACATAATCGACAGAACACCGTTTTCAGCGCCTGCCTGACCGCCCGATATTGGGGAGTCTAAAAGGTCTTGTCAGAAGAACTTGGGTTGAGGCGGGCAGGGTGCTCTCGTAGCCTTCGCGCATGATCAAACAATCGCCATTCAAGTGCTTCAAGACCAGTCCTGAGGTCATTCGCCTGGCAATCATGCTGTACGTTCGGTTCCCATTGTCGCTTCGGAATGTCGAAGACTTGTTGCACGAACGGGGAATTGAGGTGAGCCACGAAACCGTCCGATATTGGTGGAACAGGTTCGGCCCGATGTTTGCCTCCGAGATCAGACAAAAGCGAGTTCAGCAATTGCGAGCACACTCGAAATGGAAATGGCACGTCGACGAGGTCTTTGTGAAGGTGAATGGCAAGCGACACTATCTGTGGCGGGCTGTTGATCACGAGGGCGAGGTGCTGGAAGCCGTTGTCACCAAACGCCGAAAAAAAGCTGCAGCACTGAAATTCCTTAAGAAGTTGATGAAACGGCACGGTTGCGCCGAAGAGGTCGTGACCGACCGTTTTGCATCCTACAAAGCAGCGCTCAGAGATTTGGGTGCTCTCGAAAAACAACAGACGGGCAGGTGGCTCAACGACCGCTTTGAGAATTCGCACCTGCCTTTCCGGCGAAGAGAGCGCGCTATGCAACGTTTCAGGCGCATGCGAAGTTTGCAGAAATTCGCCTCCGTCCATTCCTCTGTCTACAACCACTTCAACCAGGAAAGATCGCTAGCCAGTCGAGACACCTTCAAGCTGACCCGCGCCGCCGCTCTTAGCGAGTGGCGTCAACTCTGTTCCGGATAGGTTCGCGGTTTCCGCGGTAAACTGAGACTGGTTCGAATTAGTCTGACAGCACCCCGGCAGAAGTTGCGTGACTTCTTCGACCAGACCCTATTCTCACGGCTGAACGACAAGCGCACGGACCGTATTGTCTCGATCCAGCAGCGATTGCACCCGGATGACTTCTCCGCCTACCTTTTGGAAAAGGACACGTTTGACCATCTTTGTTTGCCGTCGATCGCGGAGATCCCTGAAGAGATCTCGCTCTACAACAATCGTGTGCTGAAGCGTCGGCCAGGGGACTTGTTGAACCCAGAGCGGGAACCGCAGGAGGTTCTTGATCGGATCAAGGCCGACATAGGCAATTTTGCTTTCCAGGCACAGTATCAACAGAACCCCACAGACGGTGAAAACGAATTTCTCTCAATGTCCGATTTGCATCTGGTGGAAACCTTGCCGGACGAAAGCGTGTTTGTCCGGCGGGTCCAGAGCTGGGATACAGCGGCGAAGGATAGTTCGCGTTCGGACTTTACGGTGGGGCTGACCTTTGGTTGGCATGTGTATGAAGAAAGATGGTACTTACTCGACGTCTTTCGGGCTCGAACGAACCATACGGAGGTGCGGAACGCTGTTCTTCGATTGCGCAAGCAATGGCGCGCTGACAGAGTCCTGATCGAGTCCTCGGCGATGGGCATCCACCTTCTGGATGAATTGAAACGCACCGCAGCAGGTGTTTACATGCCCGTCAACTTTGTCACCGGCAAACTGGACCGCTTCATCCCACAGACCGACTGGATTAAATCTGGCAAGTTAGTCATCCCCACGGACAAGCCCTGGTTTGATGAGTTCCGCAGGGAACTGCTGGCGTTTCCGGATGCTCTCAAAGATGATCAGGTGGATGCTCTGACCCAGTTCGCCGAATACATGCGTCGAAGCCAAGGCACATACCTCGATACTGATCCTTACACCGGTCGCCGCCAAGGCAACTATCGACCCGAACGACTAAGAAGGGAAGACCGCATGCGGTTCTGACGCCACGCGAAAGCGCTTTCCAGCGGCCTGGGATTGGGTATCACGGCTTCGAACTCATACGTCAGCGATGAAGCGCAAAGCTGACGTTAGTGCTAATTGCAGCGAAGGTCTGCTCTGAGCCCAAAGTAACCTATGCTAGAGTTTGCACTAAAGTCTGCTAAGCACGGTTAGGCGACATCAATTGCAGCTCAAACTGAGTTGGTGCGCAAGGTCATCATACGCGCACCAACCCCGCCCGAATCAGATCATAGTTCCACAACGACTTTTCCGACCGCACCTCCATGCGTTAGATGCGCATAGGCGGCATCGACATTGCCCCACCCAAACTTCTGTTCGTCGACAATTGGCTTGAGCCTGCCAGAATCCACCAGATCCGCCAACGACCGCAAGATGTCTCCATGGGTTTGCCGCCCAACATCGTGCATCATTGGGATCAGCATGAAAACGACATGCAAAGACAGACCTTTGAAATGCGCAGGCGTCAAATCAATCTCGACCATCGCGACCGTTGAGGCGACATGGCCATTGAGCCTGGCGGCTTCGAACGAGTTCGTCATGTTCGGCCCGCCAACGCTATCAAACACCACATCGAAGCCCACGCCATCAGTATGCTCGGCAACATAGTCCTCGACTGTTTGCGTTGTAAAATCTAAGGGACGCGCACCAAGACCTTCGATCAAGGACAACTGATCTGCGCCGCGGCCTGTCGCGGACACGTTTGCGCCAAGATGACGGGCGATTTGAACCGCGACATGACCAACGCCACCTGCACCGCCCTGAACCAGAACAGTCTGCCCTTCGCCAACACCGGCGCGGGTTAAACCTTCGTAGGCCGTGATGCCGACGAGAGGTAGAGCGGCGGCTTCCCGCATGCCCAGAGTCTTGGGCTTATGTGCAATCAGGCGGGCATCTGCATTGATGTACTGTGCCAGAGAGCCGGGAAGGTCCATCAAACCACCGGCGCAGCCGAACACCTCATCGCCTATGGCAAAACCTGACACGCCTTCGCCAATTGCGATGACCGTGCCAGCAAAGTCCATACCAAGCACAGCCGGCAATTTGGGGGACAGGGGCAGGTCCGCGCCCATGCTGTGGATCATTGTATCAACGGTATTGACGCTAGTCGCGACCACTTTGACGACCACATGCCCAGGTGTCGCGACCGGATCGGGCACTTCACCAAGCTCGAACGGTGCATCGGGTCCGTAGGTATTCAAAACCATTGCTTTCATTGGGGTATTCCTTTTCTTCCGTGATGATTGGGTTCGGGGGATCAGTTGATGTCCTGCACCTGCATCACCAGATCGCCCCACTTGCGCTGGTTTTCGATGTCGTGTTCCAGACCTTGTTCATCTGCGATGGTGAACCGTTTGACCGCCGGAGTTTTGCTGGTGGCCTGATAGAGCCAATAGGCTTCGGCCTTCAGCGCCTCATCAATCGGTTTGTCGATGGATTCATAAACCATCTGTTTGCAGGCATTGATCGACTCTGCAGGGAATTGTGCGATCCGTTCGGCAAGTGCGGTCACATACGGGCCGATTTCATCCGGCTCCAGAGCCTTGTTGATGGTGCCCAAACGCTCTGCATCATCCGCGTCGTAGTCTTGCGCGCTCAGGATGATCTCAAGCGCTTTTCCAAGGCCGGTCTGACGCGCCATGCGCGAGGCGCCGCCGCCGCAGGGCAGGATACCCATGCCAACTTCCATCTGCATGAACTTATACTTTCCCCGCGCTGCAAAGCGCATGTCGAGGGCCAACGCCAATTCGTGCCCACCACCACGTGCAAACCCTTCCAGCTTTGCGATGGTTGCCTGCGGCACCTTACTGATCCGCTCGCAGACGGATTGCAGGTCCAAAAGCTGGGCGTCCTCGCGGGACACGGCCTCAGTCGACATGTCCTTGAGCAGGTCGGTGTCGTAGTGGCAGACCCAGATTTCCGGATTGGCAGATTGAAAGACTACGACCTTGGTATCGCGATCACGCTCCAGCCGCATGGCCAGACTGTTGAGATCTGCCAGCATTTCCTGGCCCTGCACATTCACGGAGCCAAAGTTGAATGTCACTGTAGCGATTCCGTTCTCAACAGCTACGTCAAAGGTTTGAAAGTTCTCGTATTTCATCAGGCAGTCCTTTCTTGGGCCTCAACGCGGCATGCGCGAGGGTCAGGGGAGAGTTAATGGTGGAAGTACGAGGCGCTTTCGCGCCGCGTTGGTCAGGCAGTCTGGCTGATCAAGCCTTTAATTGTGTTCATGACGTCGGCAACGTGACCTTTGTCCAGTGCCGCAGCATGCGGATTTGCGAAGGCCCCACTATCATTGTCGAAATATGCACCCGACGCACCAGCGAACCGCTCACCCAACGCCGCATCAACAAGAATATCAGCACCTATGCTCATGTCGTTCCCGGCAACGCCGAAGCCCTCTTTCACCATTTTTGAGGCCAATAGTGATCCGGGATTTACAGCGACCATAACCGGTGCCTCGGTTTGCGATCTCGCCCATTCCCGGGTCCAGATGGTGATGGCAAGCTTGCTTTGAGCATAGGCTTCCATATCCGCAAGCGGAACATTGCCCTGCATGGCCCAGATGTTCACCGGGGCCTGCGCCGCCGATGACAAGTTCACGACGCGCCCGTCAGCAGGAATGATAGGCAGCAGCAACTCGGTCAGCAAATACGGAGCGAGGGTGTTGACGGCAAAGCGGATATCCTGCCCATTCTCAAGCACGGTTTGCGGGGCTTTCAGTACACCTGCGTTGTTGATCAATACATCCAACCTGTCATGTTCGGCCCGTATGCTTTCGGCCAGTTTTCGAACCGCAGACAGATCGCTCAGATCAGCGGCATAGGTTCGGACATCACCTCCGACGGCGGCAGCTGCGCTCTCCAATTTGGGTACACTGCGACCATGCAAAAGCACTTTGTACCCATCGGCGGCCAGCTTCTTTGCTGTGAGCAAGCCAATGCCGTCGGTCGAGCCTGTGATGAGAATAGTTTTGGTCATCGGTCTGATCCTTTAGGAAAAGTCAGGCAGCAAAGTGTCTGCCAGGTGTTCGAGGGTTGAATCGATGGATGCTTGATTGAACCGAAGGTTCAGGGCGACGTGATTGACCCCGAGCGTTTCAACCTCGCGCAGATAGCTGCGAAGGAAATCGGTGCCAGACTGAAACCCAAGATGGATCGGATGCGGAGGCGCAGCGGGGTCGGCAACGACATCGACATAGAGCGATTGCATAACAGGCTTATCCGGTTCGCCCGCTGCTTTCACGCGTCGCCGGTAGTCTGCGATGACTTGGCCCTGAGCCACCGCGTTGCGAGGATAGGTCATCCAACCGTCCCCGTTCTGCGCTACCCAATCGGGTGATTGCTTGCTACCACCGGTGATGAGCATCGGCAGTCGTGTGCCATGCGGCTTTGGCAATAGGTCAATACCGCCAGACAGCGTGCCCTGAGCGCTATCATACTTGGGATAGGCCGTTCCAACCGCGCGAATGTAGTCAATGCTGTCGCGGAAACGTGCCCCTCGGTCGTCAAAGCTGTGGTTCATCGCCGGGTACTCCTCGGAGCGGTCACCTGAAGCAACGCCCAACAGTAACCGACCACTCGAGAGCATATCTGCGGTCGCCGCTGCCTTGGCCACATGCGCGGGGTGACGCAATGGCAGGATGACACTCGACGTTCCAAGCGCAATCCGGTCTGTCACTGTTGCCAGAGCCCCCAGATAGACAAATGGATCGTAAACTTGTCCGGGATCACCAAAGCTTGGAACATTAAACGGCACGTCGCGCAACCAAAGTGCTGCAAACCCAAGTTCCTCGGCTTTCTGAGCCGCTTTCAGGTGTCCCCGTAGCGTCGGCTCTGCGTCGACGGCATAGGCTTCGAGAGGCAACACAAGGCCAACGCTCAGTCGTCCGGGACGGAACACCCGGTTGTAGGCCACGTTGATCTGGGCAAACTCAGTAGGCTGCACTTTATCCAACATCTCTGGGTTCCTTTAGTAGAGCACCAAGTTACGGCATCTCGATGCTTTTGCGCGTTGCATGGGAGTCATCCGTCCGACCAGTGTGATCAAAAACTACAACCTCGCGCATGCCCAGCCTGTCCGACAGCGTCGCTGTCAGCTCAGCATCGTATACCGGTTTCCAAGCCTCTCCGGCAAAATCCCGAGCCTGCGTTTCCAACGAAATGAATTCAACAGACCCAGAGGCAAATGCAACTGTGTTGGTAGTCGCGCGGGTATCTTCCAGTGCAACAGCCGCGGAGGTCAGTTCGGGAGACACCAGGTTAGCAGCAGTCCTGCCTGCAACTAGCTCAAAAGCTTGCCGATAGGGTTTGTGAACGTGGTAGTTGACTGTGGCTGTCCGCGCCATTTGCGCCTCCTTCGCATGCTTCATTGCATCGATGAGAGGGATTTAACGTCAATCCAATTGCATATAAACTACCTATTCACGGATTGATAATTCGGGTTTGCTACATAATGGGACTTGATACAGACGCGCTGCGATTATTTGTAAGAGCGGCAGAAATGTTGAACATCAGCGCGGCGGGGCGCGCATTTGGAATGGCCCCGGCCGTCTCAAGCGCAAAGCTCGCCAAGTTAGAGCAGAGCTTGGGTTCCGAACTGCTGCATCGCACAACACGCAAAGTGTCGCTGTCAGTTGAAGGTGCCGATTTCCTGCCTTTCGCCCGAGAAATCATCGCGCAGGAAGAGGCCGCACTTGCGGCTCTGGGCAAGCAGAAAACAACCATCAAGGGCACGTTGCGCTTCGCTGCGCCAAGCAGTTTTGCACAGCTCTACATTGCGCCAATCCTGCCTAAGTTCCTTGAACAGCACCCCGACCTCACAATAGATCTGCGTCTGTCGGATGTGCAGTTCGACCTGATCGAAGGAAGCTATGATCTGGCACTCAGGAACGCGCCACTTGTCGACAGCAGCCTTAAGGGTCGCAAACTGGCTGATGACCAGCGTATTCTTTGTGCCGCGCCGCACTACCTCGACACGCACGGCGTTCTCGATACACCAGCCGATTTGACAAACCACCATCTGATCGCTTTCCAAAACCGACAACCGCGACCACTGACAGGACCGGCAGGCGAGAACGCCATTTTCGATCCCGCATCAGCCAAAGGTCAATTGATTATCGATGACGGTCAATGCCAGGTTCACGCCACATTAGCCGGAGCCGGTATTTCCTTGAACGCTCTATGGAGCGTGCACGATCAACTAAAATCAGGCCGATTGATACGGGTTCTCCCAAACTTTGAGGCCAGCGAAGACAATGTCTTGTGGTTGATCTATCCCAAGTCCAACGTGCTGTCCCCCAAAGTGCGGGTGTTCATGGATTTTCTGGTCGCTGAGATTGGCACAAAGCCTCCTTGGGACACATGAGTGCAAAATAGGTCAAGCGCGCTTTCAGACATCCTGACGCCAAGGTCAGAAACAGCCGCTAAGCGGACATGCCTTGTTTAATCGCGAAAGTCTGGTTGTTCACGCACAGCGGAAGTAGACCGGTTTTCCGTAAGTGTCCGCTTTTGGTGAAAGCAGTCGTTCAGGACAAAAACTTCGAATTTCCGGTCGTGAACGGCAGCTCAACGCGTCAAAGCTGCCGTTTGAGAGAATCGGTCCAATGAATGCGGTGAGCCTAAAGTTACAGTTAAGTAGTAACGGTGACTTTGTGGGTTTCACCAGGCAGATCGTTTGATCGTTCTGTTCTCGATTGTAAAGGTTTCTTGGGAGCTACAGGTGATCAGGTCGCGTTGAGTTCAATACAGGTACGCTGGTTGCGCTCACACCTGTTGCGGCATTAGAAGCCCGGCTGCAATGAGGGCCGTAGAGTGACGGCGAGTAGGTATCGTTGATTCCTCGTTAACCAACGGCGATCTTAGACCGAGCGTGCCTTTCAAGCACCGAATGATACCGCGATCTGGGTTTCAATCGTTGCCTTGACGTGACATGAAATAAGCTAACGGTATCTGCGCCAAGCCATGATTTACGGAGCAAAGGAAAAACTTATGACCTCAGCCAAACCAAATGTCGGCGCGCAAATCGAGCAAATGTACATTTCAAAGCTAGGGTCTGAGGACAAGGCCGCGATCGGTCAACAAAAAGACCGCTGGACCATGTTGTTTGTTTATCGAGGCAAGCATTGTCCTCGCTGCAAGCGCTTCTTGAACAAGTTGAATGCGGCGCTGTCAGCATGGGCTGACGTTATGGACGTTATCGTTGTCTCTGCCGACACCAAAGAAAAAGCTGCGGCAGACAAAGCAGAATTCGGCTGGGATTTTGATCTTTGCTATGGAATGACCGAAGCGCAAATGCGCTCGCTTGGTCTTTATGTGTCATCACCTCTGTCTGATGCAGAAACGACGGGTCTATTCGCCGAACCTGGTGCGTTTGGTATCCGTCCGAACGGGACGCTGATGCTGGTCGATATCTCAAACGGCCCGGCGGCACGCCCCGATTTGGAAGAGCTTTTGGACGGCATGAAATTCAATATCGATAATGACCGACCGGAACGAGGAACAGCCTGAGACCACCAGATCGCCCGGCCTCGGTTACTCGAAGTAGCCGGGGTGCGTCTTGTGAATGAATTCGATGGTTTCGTCGAGGCGGGACAGATGCTTTCTGACAGAGGCTTGCGCTTGGTCATGGTCTCCTGCCGCCATAGCCTTTGCAATTTCTCGGTGATCGGCGAGGATGGCGTCTGCGGCACTGCCCTTTTCAAGGCTGAGCATACAAAGCCGGTCAACCTTTTGCTTTGATTCCAGCATTACGTCAAATGCCATGGGATTGCCGCTGAGCACGTAGATCAGTTTGTGAAAATCATAGTCCAGCGCGTGAAACGCCGATAGATCACCGTCATTGATCGCCTGCTCTTGCAAGGCGAGGTTTTCTGCAAGCTTTGCTTCACGTGTTGCGTCCCAGACTTCCATTGCTCGATGGATAATCTCCAGCTCCACCGCCATTCGAACCAATCGAGCGAGAGCCACACGCTCCATAGAAAATCCTCGAACTACGGTCGCCTTTTGTGGTCGTATTAAGAGCAGATCTTCGTTGCCGAGCCTTGTGAATGCGTTGCGAACAGGTTGGCGTGATACGCCGAATCGGCTGGCTACCTCAGTTTCGGATAGTTTTGTACCGGGAAGAATTTCAAGCGAAACGATCTCGTCGTGTAGCGCTTCATAGACCGCATCGGTTGTGGTTCGTCTGACAAAATCTTCCACGGTGTGTTGCTTGCGCCCTCTATCTTGGTCACGTTTCAAAATACCGGTCATCATTAATACATTGAAATCAATATGATATTTTATTGACTTCTGCTTGAGTGAACCAATGTATGCCTTTCACCTATCAAATGCCCTGCGCTTTCGACTGTCAAGCAATCTGACATACTAGATGCTCACCGTTGACAGAACTTGGATACTAGTGTCCCTATAGTGACAGCAGCGATTCTGGTTCTTGGGGGAAATCGAAAGCTATGTTGCTTACGGTCTCTGAATTTCCATGAAAGCCAAATCCTGTCCAAAATTAATCGGGGAGGAGAACCCATGACTTTCACGAAATCGTTCTTTGCGACTGCGACCGCTGTGGCACTCATTGCAACGTCTGCTTCAGCCGACACCTGGCGCGCCTGGAACATCCACAACGACGGCCATCCCAACACGGCTGCGATGGACAAGTTTGCCGAACTGGTTGACGCTGCTACAGACGGCGAGGTTACCGTCGATGTATTCCACGGTGGTGTTCTTGGTTCGCAACCGGATGCCCTTGAACAGGTTCGTATCGGCGCAATCGAGGTCGGTAACTTCAACCTCGGTCCCATTGGCCCAATGGTGAAAGAAGCCAACCTTGTATCGCTTCCTTTCATCTTCAAAGATGTGCCGCACATGTTCCGCGTGCTGGACGGTGACGCCGGTGAGGTTGTTTCAGCTGCGATGGGTGAAGCAGGCGTACTGCCACTGGCATGGTTTGATGCCGGTGCGCGTTCCTTCTACAGCCAAAAGCCGATCAACACGCCCGCAGATGTCGAAGGTCTGAAAATCCGTGTGATGAACAACGATCTTTATACATCGATGATTTCAGCTATGGGCGGGAACCCGTCTCCAATGGCTTTCTCCGAAGTTCAGCAAGCGCTGAAAACCGGCGTTGTTGATGGTGCGGAAAACAACTTCCCGTCGTTCAAAAATGTCGGTCACTATGAAGTGACCACAAATTATTCTTTGTCCGAGCACCTTATTATCCCCGAATGCATCTGCGTGAACACGGCCAAATTCAATGCGCTGTCTCCTGAGCTGCAGGCCGCTGTGCGCGGTGCAGCAGAAGAAGCCGCATTGGTCCAGCGTGAGCTTTGGGCAGTTGGCTCTGAGCAAGCGCGTAAAGATGTTGAAGCGGCTGGCATCACGGTCAACGAAATCGCCGACAAAGGCCCATTCCAGTCCGCAATGGATTCGGTTTATGCAGACTACTTGGCTGCAAATCCTGACATGAAAGCATTGGTGGAAATGGCGCAAGCCACTGAATAAGTTGTATTAACAGTTCAACTTTGAGCGCCCGGCTCCGCCAATTGGATGCCGGGCGTTTTGTCTCAGAGGAAATCCAATGCAAGAGCCCGATACCCCACCTGCCGCCATACGCAACATGGACAGGATTCTTGATCTGCTTGCACGAGCTTGCATGTTGCTGTCTGGCGTCGCCATTGTTGTAATGACAGCGATCTTTGCCTGGCTGGTATTTGGCCGCTACGTTCTGAACAACACGCCCACTTGGGTCGAGCAGGTTTCACTGCTGTTGGTCATGGTCATCGCGTTCCTCGGTGCGGCCGCGGGCGTGCACAATCACACGCACCTCTCTGTTGTCGTGTTCCGCAATATAGTTCCGCCCTCTGTGCGAACGGTTTTTGTCGTGGTCTCTGATGTCCTGATGGCAGGTTTCGGTGGCATGATGTTTTGGTACGGAATCGAGTTGACCAAATTCAAATGGAACACCCTGATCCCGCTCATCCAATGGTCAGAGGGCTTGCGTTCCTTGCCACTGACAATCAGCGGCGCGTTGGTGTTCCTTTTTTCCACTGGCCATCTGATCCGCCTGTTTCTGGGCCGAGACGAACGCCAAGACAACATAGATCAGGGATAGTCATGGGACTCATGATTCTGTTGGGGGTTTTTGCCCTATGTGTCATCATAGGCGCTCCAGTGGCATACGCCCTTGGTATCGCTGCATTGGCTTCCTTTTGGTTTGAAGGATTGCCGCTGTTTGTTGGATTCCAGCGTATCGTGTCGGGGATCAACGTCTTTTCCCTAATGGCAATCCCGTTCTTCATCTTTGCGGGCGAGCTGATGTTTCACGGTGGTATCGCGATCCGGTTGGTTCGGTTCGCGCAGGCCGCCGTAGGCGCTGTGCGCGGTGGGCTTGGCATCGTCAATGTCTTCTCGTCCATGTTGTTTGGTGGCATTTCCGGATCGGCAATTGCCGATATCTCGGCGCTTGGGTCGATCCTGATCCCGGTAATGAAAGACAAGGGTTATGATGCCGACTATGCGGTGAACGTCACAGTGACGTCATCAATTGCCGGGATCATCATTCCGCCCAGCCACAACATGATCATCTTTGCCCTTGCAACGGGCGGTGCTGTTTCAATCTCAAAACTGTTTCTGGCTGGCGTTGTGCCCGGCGTCCTTATGTGTTGCTGCCTTGCAATTGCAGCGTACGTCGTAGCGGTCAAGCGTGGCTATCAGGCCGAGCAGTTTCCAGGTTGGACCGCACTTGCCATTGCTTTTGTGGGTTCGATTCCGGGTCTATTGACGGCCGTGATTATTGTCGGAGGGGTATTGTCAGGCGTCTTTACGGTGACTGAATCCGGCGCATTCGGGGCAATGTATGCCTTTGTCGTGACGCTTGTTGTCTATCGTAGCCTGTCCTGGGAAAACTTTAAAACTGCCGTTATCTCTTCGGTGCGCACAACTTCTATGGTGATGATCCTGATCGCCTGTGCCGGTGCTTTTGCCTATATGCTGACGTTCAACCGGGTGCCGACGAAAACGGTCGAATTCCTATTGGGTATCACAGAAAACCCGATCCTGATCTTGTTAATGATCAATGCTGTCCTGTTGCTTTTGGGGATGATCATGGACATGGCCGCGCTCATCCTTATCTGCACGCCGATCTTCTTGCCGGTGATGAACATGCTGGGTATCGACCCGCTGCAGTTCGGTATGATCCTTTTGGTGAACCTCGGTCTTGGTCTTTGCACGCCACCTGTCGGAACCTGTCTCTTTGTGGGATGTGCGGTTGGAAAGTTACCGATGGAGAAGGCGGTCAAAACGATTTGGCCTTTCTACCTCGCCATTTTTGCAGCGCTCATGCTGATCACTTTTGTACCGGCAATTTCATTGACGCTGCCGAACCTGATCATTGGCCCGTAAATCAAAGGAGAATGTGGCGATGCTGACAATAAAGCGCCTGGACATCAACGACGCGGGAAAGTTGATCGCAGGAGCGCGAGCAAAAGCGCAGGAAATCGGCGTGCCGATGTGTATTGCCGTCACAGACGAAAGCGGCAACCTCATCGCGTTTGAGCGCATGGACGGCGGCAAGATCACCAGCATCAACCTAGCCATCGACAAGAGCTTCACCGCAACCGGCATCCAAAAAGGTACGGACGCCCTTGGTGAAGCTAATCAGCCGGGTATGGCCGCACATGGAATATCTTCATCGTTGGGAGGGCGCATGGTGACCGTTGCAGGTGGCCTCCCTGTGACGATTGACGGGCAGGTGGTCGGCGGGATCGGAGTGAGCTCGGGCTCACCAGCCCAGGACCTCGAAGTCGCTCAGGCAGCGGTCACGGCGCTCTGCGAAGTCTAATCAGAAAGAGTGTAAGGAGTCAGATATGGCAAAACCCGTCATCGGTTTCATCGGCCTCGGTCTCATGGGCGGCAACATGGCAGAATGCCTGCAAAACAACGGTTTCGATCTGGTTGTCATGGGTCGCAACAGGGAGGCAGTGGCCGCCACAGTCAACCGCGGCGCTGTGGAGGTTAAGACGCCACGAGAGCTTGCTGCGAGCAGCGATATCGTGATGCTTTGCGTAACGACATCGGAAGTCGTCGAAAGCCTGATCTATGGCGATGACGGCATCCTGGCGGGCATCAAGGACAGTGCCGTGGTCATTGACTTTGGCACCTCGATCCCAGCGTCCACTCGCAAAATCGGCGCAGACTTGGCCGCAAAAGGTGCTGGTATGATTGATGCGCCGCTGGGACGCACACCCGCGCACGCCAAGGATGGTTTGCTGAACATTATGGCAGCGGGCGATATAGCCACCTTTGAGAAGGTGAAACCTGTCCTGGATGTACTGGGGGAAAATGTCTTTCACCTCGGCGAACTGGGTGCGGGCCATGTGACCAAGCTCATAAACAATTTTATGGGTATGACGACGGCTTGCACCATGAGCCAAGCCTTTGCTGTGGCTGAACGCTCAGGGGTAAACAAACAGCAGCTTTTTGACATCATGTCAGCTGGACCGTCCAATTCCCCCTTTATGCAGTTTTGTAAGAACTACGCGGTGGATGGTGTCAGCGATTTGGGGTTTTCGATTAACAACGCCAACAAGGATCTTGGTTACTTCCTGAAGCTGGCCGAGGACGTGGGCACTCGTGCCGAGATCGCTGAAGGAACCGCGAACAACCTTCAGGCAGCCGCGGACGCAGGCATGGGCGACGGCAACGTGCCGGAAATCTTCGACTATTTTGCCAAGCTTTAGCGTCAGATCCATCAGTCACGCATAGCAGCACCAATTGAACGGGAAAGAGCAACCATGAGACTTCAGGGAAAGACCGCAATTGTCACGGGTGGTGGCCGCGATATCGGGCGCGCCTGCGCTGTCAAACTCGCCTCCGAAGGGGTGAATGTCGCGGTGAACTACTTCGCCAGTAGTGCTGGCGCCGAGGAAACCGTAGTTGAGATCAAAAAGATCGGTGGACAGGCGTTTGCAATGCAAGGCGACCTGAACAAACCCGAAGAGGTCGATGCGTTGATCGCCAAGACGGTCGATACCTATGGCAGCCTGGACATTCTGGTGAACAATGCCGGAGGTTTGATTGCGCGCAAGAAAATCACCGAGATGTCGCTTGAGCATTGGCAGGCTGTCATGGATCTCAACCTGACCAGCACGTTTCTTATGGTCAAAGCGGCACTGCTGCATATGAAATCCGGGGCCATTGTAAACATCGCCAGTCAGGCGGGTCGCGACGGCGGCGGCCCGGGTGCGTCGGCTTACGCAACATCAAAGGGTGCTGTGATGACATTTACCCGCAGTCTCGCAAAAGAACTGGGCCCTGACATTCGTGTTAATGCAATCTGCCCAGGTATGATCGACACGGATTTCCATAACATCCACACTCCCGACGCAGGTCGTCGGGGGTTAGAAGCTGCTGCGCCACTCAAGCGGCAAGGCCGGTCTCAGGATGTTGCGAACCTCGTGGTGTTTCTAGCAAGCAAGGACGCGGCTTATATGACCGGAACCAATGTCGACATCAATGGTGGGATGCTGTTCTCGTGACCAAGGCAGAACAGGTCACCTAATTGTCGAACGCTACCGTTTGTCAAACTTCGAAGTACTGGAAACCGGAATATGCGAATTCTCGCGATAGGTGAATGCATGGCCGAAATGGCCCCAACTGACGCGCCAAGCACGTATCAAATGGGGTTCGCTGGAGACACGTTCAATACAGCTTGGTATCTGGCCCAACTCACACCCGAAACGCCCTTGTCCTATTTTACAGCCGTCGGAGATGACGCCATCTCATCACGGATGCTGAGTGTCATGCGCGAAAGCGGGGTCAACACCCAGCAGGTGCGGATCGTGCCAAACCGTTCAGTGGGGTTGTATCTTATCACGCTAAACAACGGGGAACGCAGTTTTACCTATTGGCGCGGCCAGTCGGCCGCACGCCTATTGGCCCAAGACAAGCAAGCACTTGCCCACGCCATGACGCAATCAGATCTCATCTATTTCTCGGGCATCACTCTGGCAATCTTGAACCCTGAAGGGCGCGCTGCCTTGCTCGACGTTGCTCGGTCAGCGCGGCGTGCCGGAAAACGGATTGCCTTCGACCCCAATCTGCGCCCGCATCTTTGGGACAGCCCCTCTGAGATGACCGAGAACATCATGCAGGCGGCCGCCGTTAGCGATATCGCCTTGCCATCATTCGAGGACGAGGCACTTTGGTTCAGCGACATGAACCCCGCGGCCACTTTGCAGCGCTATGCAAGGGCGGGTGCAGAAACGATCGTTGTCAAGAATGGCGCAGAAACGGTCATTTATCGTACTCGCGGCGCAGAGGGCTCTGTCCATGTTCCGCCTCTGGCCTCGGTTGTGGATACGACGGCTGCAGGCGACAGTTTCAACGCTGGCATTCTGGCAGGGCAGGCAACAGATACACCCTTACCTGACAGCATAGCGCTGGCCTGCAGACTGGCAGGGCATGTCGTGCAAGGCAAAGGTGCACTTGTTCCCATCAACCAAAGCCTGCTCGACATTTGCCCACAGCCTTAGCAGAAGGATCCAGCCCTTGCCGAACCCTCAGCCTGCCGAAACGATCAAACTGCATCCGGATACGCTTGATCGCCTGTCAAAGGTCAGCACAGCGACTGTGGCCACGCTGCTTTACAATCGCGGTTATCAAAACGCCTATGTTCAAGGTGTTGCTCCTTTGGGCCATGGCAAGCCATCACTTGTTGGGCCTGCCTTTACGCTGCGCTATATTCCTACGCGGCCTGATACAGACCCGATCGAGGCGTTTCGTGAGCCAGATCACCCGCAGCGCGTGGCCGTGGAAACATGTCCGGAAGGCGCGGTATTGGTCATGGATTGTCGGCAGGATGCCTCGGCGGCCTCGGCAGGTTCGATCCTTTTGACGCGACTGGAAATGCGCGGAGCAGCAGGCGTTGTGACGGATGGTGGCATTCGCGACGCCGACGGTGCCGCAGCACTTGAGATGCCAGTCTTTGCTGCAAAACCGTCTGCCCCAACTAACCTTACGAAACATCATGCGGTTGATATCGGTTTGCCAATCGGGTGTGGCGGCGTGGCGGTCTATCCCGGCGACATCGTTCTGGGTGACAGCGATGGTGTCATGATTATCCCACGTCACCTCGCCGATGACATTGCGATCGAGGCAGGCCCAATGGAGCTGTTCGAACGGTTCGTTCTGGAAGAGGTGCTAAAAAACACCCCCGTAATCGGACTTTATCCTGCAACCGACCCAGACGTTCTTGAAAGATTTGAGGTCTGGCGCGCACGGCTCTCTGACTGATGTCTGAATCGCTGCCATGTAGGTTTTGTCAGAAGAACTTGGCTTGAGGCAGGCAGGGGGCATTCATAACCTTTGTGGATGGAAAGACGATCACCATTTAAATGCTTCAAAACCAGTCCCGAGATCATCCGCCTTGCGGTGATGCTGTACATCCGTTTCCCGCTCTCGCTTCGGAATGTCGAAGATCTGGTGCACGAGCGAGGCATCGACGTGAGCCACGAAACTGTTCGATTTTGGTGGCATAGGTTTGGCCTGATGTTTGCTGCTGATATAAGGCGGGAGCGTGTTCAGCAGCTGCGCGCGTTCTCCAAATGGAAGTGGCACGTGGACGAGGTTTTCGTGAAGGTGAATGGTAAGCGTCAATATCTGTGGCGGGGTGTGGATCACGAGGGCGAGGTACTGGAAGCTGTTGTCACCAAGCGCCGAAACAATGCTGCAGCATTGAAATTCCTTGAGAAAATGATGAAGCGACACGGCAAAGCGGTAAACGTCGTCATAGATCGATTCGCCTCATACAGCGCTGCGCTCAGAGAGCTTGGCGTTACCGAAAAACAAAGGACGGGCAGGTGGCTCAACAACCGCGTTAAGAATTCGCACCCGCCGTTTTGACGACGCGAACGCGTAATGCAGCGGTTCAGGCGGGTGCGAAGTTTACAGACATTCGCCTCCGTCCATTCCTCCGTCTACAACCACTTTAACAAGGAGCGATCTCACCAGCAGAGATACATTCAAGCTGACCCGCGCCGCCGCCCTTAGCGAGTGGCGTCAACTTTGTTCCGGATAGGTTCGCGGTCTCCGCGGCAAACTGAGGCTAGTTCGAATTAGTCGGTAAACATCTAGGGAAATCTGTTTTCGGTCGGGCGGGCAGCGCGACGCCATTTTTTGCGCCAGAAATCGGATCAATGACGGACGACGCCGCAGCTTACGTTAAGAATTACTTCCCTCGTGTGCTGATCCGATGCCAAGAATCAGGTCGGCGCATCGTTCGCCAAGCATCATGGCAGGTGCGTTTGTGTTGCCGGAGTTGATGTCGGGCACTGCGGACATGTCGCAAACCCGTAAGCTCTCGATCCCGCGCACGCGCATTCTGGCGTCCAGCACAGCCATTCCGTCGCCGTCCCGGCCCATTTTGGCAGTGCCCGCTGGGTGATAGTTGGTTTTTACGAATCTCTTACAATGTGCTCGCAGCGTCTGGTCGTCGTCCGCTATCGGAATGACGATTTCGCGGATCCTTTGTGCAAGCGGGCCCGACGTGAATGCCTGGCGAAAGAACCGCTGTCCCCGGATCATCTCCTGCATGTCGTCTTCATGCTTCAGAAGGTTGGGCGAGACCACCGGCATGGCGAGAGGATCGTTCGAACGAAGCTGAACCTCTCCGCGTGATTTCGGTTTGACAACGACGGTCGTAACGGTCAGGCCAAAGTCATCCTGCACCTCGTCCAGCGCGTCGCGATCCAGATATACGATGGGAACGCAAAAGGCTTGGATGGTTGGTTCTCCATCAGGAGCCGACGGATTGACGAACGCGCCGGCTTCGACCCCGGCCGAAGTCACCGGGCCGCTGCCGAACAGTTTGAACTGGATGCCGTTTCGAAGCATCCGCCAGCCCTCACCTTGTTTGAAATATCCGTATGGACCGTTGGCAAAGGCGGTGATGGGAACTTCGGGGTGATCCATCAGGTTCTGACCGACCCCGGGCAGTGGGCAGACCACGGGAATACCGTGTTCGGCAAGATGTGCATCCGGTCCGATACCCGACAGCATTAGGACTTTTGGCGTGACCAGAGCGCCCGCCGCAAGGACGACCTCACCATCACACTGGACGGTGTGGGACCCGCGTTTGTCGCGATACTGCACACCGACAGCCCTGTCGTTTTCGACAATGACTTTGCTGACGGTTGCGCCAAGCCGGATGATCAAATTAGAGTTTGTCTCGAGAGGGTCGAGGAAAGCATAAGCTGACGAGCTGCGCTTTCCGGCGCGATTGGTGAACTGATAGAAACCGACACCGCGCTGTTTTGCGCCGTTGAAGTCCGTGTTGAATGGTTCGCCAAGGGCCTGCACCGACTGAACGAACCAACGGGACATTTCGTCGATATGCCCCGGATCCGAGACCTGCAGCGGACCGTTGCTGCCATGCAGGTCATTGTGAAGTCTGTTGTTGTCTTCCATCCTGCGGAAATAGGGCAGCACATCGTCCCATCCCCAACCAACCCTGTCGTTGGTATTTCGGAGCAGGTCGTTCCAAGCGTCATAGTCGGAAGGGCGACCGCGCATATAGACCTGCGCATTCACGGATGACCCGCCGCCAAGTACGTTGGCCTGCGGAATGTCATGCACGCGGCCGTCAAGGTGGTCCTGCGGTTCGGTCTGGTGATAGGTCATGAACTTGGACCCGTTGATCATCTTGAAGATACCCGGCGGCATGTCCAGCAACGGATGGCGGTGCGAATGCCCGGCCTCCAGCAACAGAACCCTGCACTTGCCCTGGTTGACCAGTCGCGCTGCAGCTGCGGCGCCGGCAGAGCCGCCGCCGATGACGATGTGATCGAAGGTTTCCGTCATGATTTTGCCTTCAGGTCCGGCGTTTGGGTTCGCTGATCGAGTCGCGCTCGACCAGTTCGCATTCAAGCTTCACGAGTGGGTGCCTCTGACCATCCGTCGGCCCGTGGAATAGCTGTTCGACGACCCAGCGTCCCATCGCCCGGGTGGGAAGGATCATCGAGGTCAGAGGCGGCGACAGGTGTCGCGCGGTTTCGTCATCGTCAAATCCGATGACCGAGATGTCCTCGGGGATGGACAGGCCAAGTTCCTTGAGCGCCTCATAGCAACCGATTGCCATGCGGTCATTCTGACAGAAAATGGCGGTTGGCGGAGAGGGCAGGTCCATCAATTCACGCGTGGCGGCATATCCGGCGCTGGGCAACCAATTGCCTTCGACAACCAAGTCCTCGTCGAACGGAATGTCGGCGGAAGCCAAGGCGTTTCTATACCCGGTCGTTCGTCCCGCGGCGCATTCCATGAACGGCTCGCCGGTGATAGTGGCGATCCGTTTGTGCCCGGCCTTGATCAGAGCGTTGGTCGCCGTATGCCCAGCAGCGACTTCGCCGGGGATCACCGAAGGAAAAGAGAGGTCGTCGCAAAAGCAGTTCAGCAGCAGAACCGGGGTTGCGGTCTGCGTGAGGATTTTCGGAACGACCACCCGCCGGGTGAAAACGGTTGCGTAAATGATGCCCGCAACCTGTTGGTCGAGGAAATACCGGAGCGTATTGGGCTCGACCTCGGGGTCGTTTTGGGTTTCTGCCAGCAATACAAGATTTCCGGTGTCCCGAACGGCCTGTTTCACGCCGTTAAACGCGTTTACCATTTCGGGGCTCGACGCCAGATCGTCCACGACAAAAGCGATGGTGTCGTCTAGTGCCGAGGGTCGGCGCGCGCTGTCTTGGGGCTTCCTGAGTTGGGAGGGCATGGCGTATCCAAGCGTGTTGGCGGCATCCAGGACTCGTTGCTTTGTGTCCTCGGAGATTTTGACGGAATCGTTCTTGTTCAGAACCAGCGATACTGTCGTTTGTGAGCATCCGGCGACGCGTGCAATGTCGTGCATCGTTATGCGCTGCCGGCCTGCGACTCGTCCTACACCCCTGTGTTGCCCGGCCTTGTTCGCTTGATCGTTCATCGCTCAACCTTTTTGTTCGTGTCCTTTTTATCGACTATGCGGAGGACGTGCAACTAATATTAGTGAATTGTAAGTAATATTAGTGTTGACTGAATAATATTATTAGTGTTTTGATCGGTGATGCGGTCGCCATTGTGGTTTGACCGAGTAAGCGCGGGAGGCGAAATTGCGGTCTGTAGTAGGGGAGCTGGGTCAAGTCGTTCGGCATTCGATGTTCATCGATGGCCGCTTTGTCGACTTTGACGCGGACACGGTTGTTGTCGAAAACCCTGCAAATGAAGAGATCGTTGCGCTGGTGCCAGATGGCGCCGCCTCTCACGCGGATGCGTCGGTCGAGGCGGCCCATCGGGCTTTTGGCTCGTGGTCCTCGCGTCCGGCGATCGAGCGGGCTCGGCTGGTCCTGAGGCTCGCTGAGGCCGTCCGGGTCGACGCCGGTCGTTTGGCTGCTCTGATCACCGCCGAGCAGGGCAAGCCGATCTCGCAAGCCCGAGGTGAAGTGGATGCTGCCGTCACCTTTCTTTGCCATGCGGCTGAAGAGGCCCGGAGGATTTCGGGTGACATAGTTGCATCGGACAACGAGTCCGAGGAAATCCAGATCCGGCGTCATCCTTATGGCGTTGTTGTTGCGTTGACGGCCTGGAACTATCCGTTGGCATTGGTCGCCAGGAAGGTCGGACCCGCGCTGGTCGCGGGCAACACCGTTGTTCTGTTGGGGCACGAAATCACGCCGCTGTCCGGTCTTGCGGTCGCCGAGCTTGCCAGCAAGGTCGGGTTTCCGCCCGGTGTTCTTAATGTTCTGACAGGCAAGGGTCCGGTGGTAGGGCAGCGGTTGGTTGAACACCCCGATACGTCACTGATCACAATGACCGGCAGCACACGCGCCGGGAAAGAGATTTTTCGCGCTGCGGCCAACCGGATCAAGGTTGTCCGGCTCGAGCTTGGCGGTAAGGCTCCGTTCATCGTGATGGAGGATGCGGATATTGACGCCGCCGTTTCGGCCGCCATTGCCGCCAGGTTTGCCAATTGCGGCCAGATTTGCACCTGCAACGAGCGTATGTATCTGCATCGCGGCATTGCGGATCAGTTCCTGGAAAAATTCGTGTCCGCGGCCCGCGCTTTGTCGATCGGGGATCCGATGGACGACTGTGATTTGGGTCCCAAAGTCAGCAAGGCCGAAGTGACCAAGGTCGCCGAGATCATCCAGCGCAGCATCTCCGAAGGCGCCAGGGTTCATCTTGCAGGCGGGCCCCTGACGGACGGGGCGCACCATAAGGGGCACTGGATGTCCCCGACGGTTCTTGAGGTCTCAGACAACGGCAATGCCGCGATGCAAGAGGAGGTCTTTGGCCCCGTGGCGACAGCAATGCGAGTCGATGATTTTGATCAGGCGATAGACGCAGCGAATGACACATCATTCGGGCTGTCTGCCTATCTCTTTACGGCATCGCACCGGCGATTGATGGAGGCCCCGAGCCGTTTGAAGTTCGGCGAATTGTACCTGAACCGCTCCAATGGCGAGGCCGTGCAGGGATTTCATACCGGTTGGGGTATGTCCGGGGTTGGGGGTGAAGACGGCGCTTATGGCTTCGATGGCTATCTGAGGAAACAGACGACTTACATGAATTGGGCATGACCTAAAACTCGCGGTCAAAACGGAGGCGACCGCACCAATGGAGGAGGAATAACCATGAAACGCAGAACTCTTTTGATCTCGACGGTTGTCGCGGGTGCGCTGTTGGGCACGACTGCGATAGCGCAGGATCTGCCACATCTTGAGCAGAAGGAGCGCTACAAAGTCGGCTTTGCGCAGATGGAGTCGAACAATCCGTGGCGCATAGCCGAGACCAAATCGTTCCATGACACGGCCGAGGCCTGCGGCTGGGACCTTATCGCGACGGATGCAGCTGGATCTGCGGCCAAGCAGGTTGCGGATGTGGACAGCATGATCGCACAAGGCATCGACGTTCTGTTTCTGCCTCCAAGGGAAGAAAAGCCACTGATTCCGGCCGTTATGAAAGCACGCGCCGCCGGCATTCCGACTTTTCTCGTGGACCGCTCGGTTGATCCGGCCGTCGCCAAGCCAGGCGAGCATTTCGTAGCATTCCTGGGATCGGACTTCATTGATCAGGGCAACCGGGCCGCGCAATGGCTGACGGAAAATTTCGACGGCGACAAGGGCGTCATCGTCCAGTTGGAAGGCACAACTGGTTCTTCACCTGCAAATGACCGTAAAAAGGGTTTCGACGACGCGATCGCAGCGGACGACCGCTTTGAGATCGTGGCTTCTCAGACCGGTGACTTTGCGCGCGACCTGGGTCGTCAGGTGATGGAAACCCTGCTGCAGGCGCACCCCGACGTGAACGTGGTCTACGCCCACAATGACGAGATGGCGATCGGCGCGATCCAGGCTCTGGAACTGGCCGGCCGCAAGCCTGGCGAGGATGTGACCATCGTTTCGATCGACGGGACACGCGATGCGCTTCAGGCCATCATCGATGGCAAGATGGGGGTCACGGTGGAAAGCTCGCCCTTCTTCGGTCCTCTGGCTTGTGAAGTCATGAAGAAATACGCGGCCGGCGAGACGATCCCGGAATGGGTGAAAGTCGAAGATCGCATCTTTACCAAAGACAATGCGGCTGATCACATCGACGAAGCCTATTGATTCTCCCTGGTGGGTGGTGCTGGCCTGTGGTCGGTGCCGCCTGCAAGCAATTGGAGGAAGACATCTTATGAATGCGCTCGTCTCGATGTCGGGAATTGAAAAGTCCTTTGCCGGCGTACCGGCACTGAGCCAGGCCAGCCTGAAGATCGCACCCGGCGAGGTTCATGCGCTGATCGGCCAGAACGGTGCCGGTAAATCGACGATGATCAAAGTTCTGACCGGAGTTTACGACCGGGATGCCGGCGACGTCCACCTGGCGGATGTGCCAAGCCGCATTTCCACCCCGCGCGAAGCGCAGGAATCCGGAATTGCCACGATTTATCAAGAGCTCAACCTGGTGCCGCTGCGGTCAGTGACCGAGAACATCATCATGGGGTACGAGCCCAAACGCTTCGGCTTTCTGGTCGACTGGCTCGCGGGCAACAGGCGCGCACGCGAGGTTCTTGCGCGCTTTGGCATAGATATCGACGTGACGGAGCCGCTAGGAAATTTCTCGACTGCGATCCAGCAGTTGGTTGCGATTGCGCGAGCTGTTTCGCTGGATGCGAAACTTGTCATCATGGACGAACCCACGTCGTCTCTGGATGCCAGCGAGGTCGAGGTTCTGTTCGGTGTGGTGCGCGAGTTAAAGAAACAGGGCGTGTCTGTTCTGTATGTCTCGCATTTCCTCGATGAACTGTTCCAGATATGCGATCGAGTCACAACGATGCGAGACGGGCGCACCGTCAGCACGCGCAACGTCCAGGACACGACCAAACTGGAAATGATCGCGGACATGCTTGGCCGCAACAAAGATGAGATCACGGCAGGCGGCCTCACGGACTTTGCAGGTGCCAAGGCCAAGAAAGGAGATATCGTTTTGCGTGCCGACTCTGTTTCGACGGGCCCACGACTGATGCATTTCGACCTTACGCTCCACCGTGGGGAAATCGTTGGGCTGGGCGGGTTGCTGGGCTCTGGCCGGACCGAGGCGGCGCGCGCTTTGTTCGGAGTGGACGGGGCCCGCCGCGGTGCAATCGAGTTGCACGGCGCGGCTGGGCAACCGTCCGGTCCTGGTGACGCAATTGCAAACGGCGTCGGCTTTCTGACCGAAGATCGCAAGGCCGAAGGGATCGTTCCAGACATGTCCGTGCGCGAGAATATGACGCTGGCCCTACTGCCGAAACTGGCCAGCCGTGGTCAGATCGATTTTGCCCGCGAGCGCGAGATCGTTCAGGCCTTCATCGACGATCTGGGCATCAAGGCCGCGCATATGGACCAACCCATTCGCGAATTGTCCGGCGGCAACCAGCAGAAGGTGCTGCTTGCCCGTTGGCTGGCGACGCAACCCGACATCCTGGTACTCGACGAGCCGACCCGAGGCGTGGATGTCGGCGCCAAGCGAGAGATCCAATCGTTCATTCGGTCTTACGTCGAGAAGGGATTTGGCGTCGTCCTCATCAGTTCGGAATTCGAGGAACTGGTGGAAGGCGCCGATCGCATTGTGGTTATGCACGAGGGGCGCTCGATCAAGGAATTGACCAACCCCGGGATTACCGAGAACATACTGGTGCGCGCGCTTGCGCACCATGAAAAAGGAACTGGTTCATGGACCGCGCAATGAAGTTGCCGCAACGGGTCGCATCGATGCCCTTCCGCTTTCACGGCGGTATCGCCGCGTTGGTCGCCCTGCTGGTGTTCAACGCGTTTTTCACTCCCAATTTCCTGCAGCTGCAGACCCTGTTCGTGAATATCAGCCAGGTTGCCACGATCGCCATCGTGGCCATGGGCATGACGCTGGTAATCGCCACGGGTGGTATCGATCTTTCGGTCGGTGCGGTCATGGCACTGGCGGGGGCAGTTGCTCCGCTGATTTTCCTGTCGGATCTGGGCGCTGCCTATCCGATGCTGGGCGTCACTTTGGCCATTGTCCTACCGCTGTTTATCGCCGGGCTATGCGGGGTGTTCAACGGTGTGATGGTTGCCGTGTTGAATGTGCAACCCATTATTGCGACGCTCATTCTCTTCATCTCGGGTCGCGGTATTGCCCAGGTCTTGACGAACGGGAACCTGCAGACGTTTTCCAACCCTTCATTCAGTTATCTTGGAACCGGCAAAGTGCTTGGCTTGCCGTTCCAAGGGTGGCTGGCGCTGGTCATTGCCTGTGTTCTGTTTTGGGTTATCACCAGAGCCACTTGGGGTCGTTACCTGCTGGCCATCGGCGGCAATGAACGCGCGGCCTATCTGTCGGGTGGTCCCGTCCGACGGGTCAAGATCGGGTCTTATGTCATCTGCGCAGTGCTTGCGGGCCTGGCGGGGCTGATCGTCGTTGCTATCAACTCGGCTTCGGACGCCGCGCGCAACGGCAATCTTATGGAGCTTGATGCCATCGCGGCCGCGGTTGTTGGCGGGGCTCTTTTGCAAGGCGGGCGGGCGCCGATCTTTGGTGCCATACTGGGAGCTGTCATCATCCAATTGGTCAAATATACGTTGTTGGCCAACGGGGTAGAGGACGAAGTTGCACTAATCTCCAAAGCCGTCATCATTATCCTGGCCGTTTGGGTCCAGCAATTCCGGAGGGCATGATTAGTGTTGGATGAAACGGCTTTTGACCTGCGAAAATACCTTCGGCGCAATTCGGCTTCGGTGACGGTGTGGATCGCACTGCTGACTTTGATCCTGTTTGGGCTGATGCGCTATGACAACTTTGGAAGCGCCTACAATTTCTCGTCTTTCCTGAATTACAACGCGATGTTCATCGCGATCGCGCTGGGCATGTGCTTCGTGATCATGACCGGCGGGATTGATTTGTCGGTCGGATCCGTGGCGGCCTTTACGTCGGTTGTTGCGGCCTATCTCAGCCCCTACGGGATTCAGGTTGCGCTGCCGGGGGCCGTTCTTGCCGGCGTTGGCTTCGGAGCGATCAACGCCTTTTGCATAATCATCCTTCGGATCCCGCCCTTCATCGCCACACTGGCAACCATGCTGGCCGCCAAAGGCGGCGCATTGGTGATTTCGGGCGCCCAGACAATTTCGGTCGATTGGGGGTCGAACTTCACCAAGCTTGGCATGGGGCAGGCGTTTGGCCTGTTTCCCTGGGCAATCGTCATCGTAGCCGGATTGACGTTGGTACTTTGGCTGGTGCTGGAAAGGACAACCATCGGGCGGACCGTCTTGGCGATCGGTGGCAGCGAGGATGCCTCGAACCTAATGGGCCTGAAAGTCAATCGCGCCAAAGCTTTCGTCTACCTGCTGTCGGGGGGCTGCGCGGGGGTGGCTGGCGTCTTTCTGGCCTCAGGTTTTGGAGCCGGACAACCCCTTGAGGGCATTGGTTGGGAATTGTCGGCCATCGCGTCCGTCGTTGTGGGCGGTACCTTGTTGACGGGTGGGATGGGTTCGATCCCTGCGACGGTTGCCGGAGCGCTTTTGCTGGGTCTGGTTTTCAACGTTCTGAACTTTGAAAACGGTCAGGGCACCATCAGTTTCAGTGCCTATTGGCAGATGGTCATACGTGGAGGCTTTCTTTTTGCGGTCATCCTTTTACAGTCTCGAGTTATTGCCAGGCAGCAGAAGGTTTTGGGTTCGTGAATCGCATAGAAAGTGTTTCAGCGCGGCTGTTCAACGTCCCGCTCGCAGAGGTCCTGGTCGATGCCAAACATGGGGATCACACGTTCTTTCAATTGATCACCGTCACCATTCAAACGTCGGATGGGGTCGAGGGGGTCGGGTATACCTATACCGGGGGCAAGGGTGGTCATTCCATCCTGGCGATGATCCAGCATGACCTGGCGCCGTTCCTTGTAGGACAAGACGCAGAACAGATCGAAAGCCTGTACGATGCCATGCAGTGGCACGTGCATTACGTCGCACGGGGCGGGATTGCCTCGTTTGCCATCTCGGCCGTGGATATTGCACTGTGGGATATTCGCGGCAGAACGCAGAATGCGCCGTTGTGGCAGATGGCCGGCGGAGCGTCCAAACTGTGCAAGGCGTACGCCGGCGGGATCGACCTGAATTTCTCGTTAGAGAAACTGCTGCGCCAGACCGAAGGATACCTAGCGCGTGGGTTCAACGCAGTCAAAATCAAGGTCGGTCAACCGGACCTGGCCGACGATCTTGCGCGTGCCCGGGCGGTGCGTGAGATGCTGGGGCCGGACCGGTTCTTCATGGTCGATGCGAATTACTCTATGAGTGTCGAACAGGCCATCGTGGCTGCCAGAGGGTTCGCCGATTGCGATATTCTGTGGTTCGAGGAACCGACTATTCCAGACGACTACAAAGGTTATGGCCGAATTGTCGAGGCGACGGGCGTTCCCCTTGCCATGGGTGAAAACCTGCACACCATACACGAATTCGAATACGCCTTTGATGACGCGAAGTTGAGTTTCATCCAGCCCGATGCCTCAAACTGCGGTGGGATCACCGGTTGGCTGCGCGTGGCCGCGCTAAGCGCACAGCACGACATTCCGGTTTGCAGTCATGGGATGCAGGAGCTGCACGTCAGCCTTGTTGCCGCGCAACCCAACGCAGGGTGGCTAGAAGTACACTCATTCCCGATAGATCAGTACACGACCCGTCCGCTGGTTGTGGAAGACTGTATGGCCGTGGCCCCGGATACACCGGGAACCGGAGTGGAATTCGACTGGGACAAACTGAATGCGGAACACATGGAGATGCATACATGACAACCGAGACGATCTGTGCGGCATACTACAGGGGCAACAAGAGCTTTGCTGTAGAGCAAGCCCAAGCGACGGATCCGGGCCCCGGCGAGGCTGCCGTTCGCGTTGCCTATTGTGGGATTTGCGGGACGGATATGCACGTCTACCACGGCAACATGGATGCCCGTGTCGGCCTGAATCGGGTGATTGGACATGAGATGTCAGGTGTCGTCGAAGCAGTGGGCGAGGGCGTTGACACGGTCGAACCCGGCCAGAAGGTTGTTGTCCGACCGCTTGATCACTGCGGAGAATGCCCAGCTTGCAAACGGGGGCATCAGCATATTTGTCACAACCTCAAATTTCTCGGCCTCGACACTGATGGCGCCATGCAAGAGATCTGGACCGTTCCGGCCCATACATTGCACATTTTGCCAGATGACTTGCGCATGGATCACGCAGCGCTGATCGAGCCGGTCGCCGTTGCCTGCCACGACGTGCGGCTGTCTGGCCTGCAACCTGGCGAGGACGTTGTCGTTATCGGCGGCGGCCCGATCGGCATACTGGTTGCCATGGTCGCGCGGGACGCGGGTGGCAATGTCGTGATCTCCGAAGTGAATCCGAACCGTCTTGCGATTGCTGAAAAACTTGGCTTTGACACGATCAACCCAATCGAAACCGATCTGGTGACGACGATCAACGCGCGCACGGGCGACAATGGGGCGCATGTGGTTTTCGAAGTATCGGGAACGCAGCCCGGTGTTGATGCGATGACCGCCGTTGCCGCGACGCGGGCTCGGATCGTGATGGTCGCGATCCATGCCCAAAAGCCTCATATCGACCTTTTCCAATTCTTCTGGCGAGAGCTGCAACTGATCGGTGCTCGGGTCTATGAGCCGGAGGATTACGAGAAGGCGATCGCAGTTGTCGCCTCGGGCGGAGTGGACGCGGATGTTGTGATTACCGACGTCAGCCCTCTGTCAGACATTCAGGCTGCGTTCGAAGCACTGGATCGCAGCCCAACCGCAATGAAAAGCCTGATCGAAGTAGGACCCCGTTCATGAGTGTTTTGCAAAGTTTCGACCTGACGGGAAAGACAGCGCTTGTGACCGGGTGCAAACGCGGCATCGGGCGCGGCATGGCCGAGGCATTGGCATCGGCCGGAGCTGATATCATCGGAGTGTCGGCCTCGCTCGAGCTGTCCGGGTCGGATGTCGAAAAAGCCGTGACGGCGATGGGACGCAGTTTCCGGGCTTACCAATGCGACTTCTCGGATCGCGCTGCGCTGCATGCGTTCATTGATCAGTTGAGGGCCGACGGACAAACTCCTGATATCCTTGTCAACAATGCCGGCACGATCAAGCGAAAACCCGCCGCTGAACACCCGGACGACTGTTGGGACGAAGTGATCGAGGTCAACCTGTCCTCGCAGTTCGTTCTGTCTCGCGAGATCGGTAAGGACATGCTGGCGCGCGGCTCGGGCAAGATCATCTTCACCGCATCGCTGCTGACGTTTCAGGGCGGCATCACCGTTCCCGGATATGCGGCCTCGAAAGGTGGGATTGGACAGCTGACCAAGGCCTTGGCCAATGAATGGGCCGGGCAGGGTGTGAACGTGAATGCAATCGCCCCCGGCTACATCGCGACCGACAATACCCAAGCCCTGCAGGATGACCCGGTCCGGTCGAAGGGGATCCTGGAACGAACACCCCAGGGCCGCTGGGGTACGCCTGGTGATTTTGCCGGACCGGTGGTCTTTCTGGCTTCTGCGGCGTCGAACTACGTCAACGGTGAAATCCTTGTCGTCGACGGGGGGTGGATGGGGCGATAGCACTGCCAACGCTCCATGTGACCCAAAGCATCAAGTCCCGATGTAGTGCACCTTCAATCGGCGGGTTTTAGGTGCCTCGCGATGTTCGAACAGGTACAGGCTTTGCACGCGGCCCAATGGAAGCTGCCCTTGTTCGACCGGGATCGACACCTGAGTTTGCGTCAACAGCGCCCTCAGATGCGATGGAGCGTTGTCGCCCTCGGTCGGGCGGTGGTGATACTTGCCTGGTGACTTGGGTACGAGTTCCTCGAAGAACGTCTCGATATCCTTGACCACCTCGGGATCGGCATTGGCCTGTACCAACAGCGCGGCACCTGTGTGGACACACCAAAGGGTCAGCAGGCCCGAGCCAAATCCATGTTCAGACACCGTACGCTGAACCACCCCGCTGATGTCGGTGAGGGATTTGCCGGGCGTTTCAATGGACAACTCAAAAAACTCTTGCGTCATCCATCAGATCCTTTCCTTGATCTTGCGCGAATACGCCCAGCTTTCCGCACCCCATTCGGCATTCAACTTTGAGGCTTAAGTATTTGATTTGTAAAATGCTAGAGCTTTCATTCATGCAAACAGGCCTTTGAACCTGTCTATGCACAGACGAAACCCATCTTCGAAATTTCCGTTGCCGGGATGATAAACGCTTTCGAAGGAAATCACGCCATCATAGCCGTCGGATCTGAGCGCGTCCGCGATGGGTTGGAACAGAGGCGAAAGCTGACCTTCTCCCATGCGGCGCACTTCCAGCGTTGCCCGTGGCGTGTCGACCTTTACGTCCTTGATGTGAATGTGCCCCAGATAGCCGCCGCGCAGTTCTTCGTAACCGTCCGGGTATGCCAGTTCATGGCACCAGCAATTGTTTCCGGGGTCCCAAAGAATTTTCAACGCTTCCTTTGCATCCAACTCGTCGATCAGTTTGCGGGCTGTATAGTTGGAATTGACCAGCGTGCCGTTTCCGGTTTCCACGACAAGCGTCACGCCCTCAGCCCTGGCCAGTTCAACCGCCGGCGCGATCAGCGGCGGCATCGAGTCCCATACCCCATGCGCCACGTTCCACTTCTCGGCGCCGTTTTTTCCCCAGAGTATCTGCTCTTTTCGTTGGGTCATGATCCGAACCAGCGGAGACCCCACGATATGCGCCATGTCGATCACGCGTTTCAAGGCGTCCATGTGTCGGGTGTGCAGGTTGTCGCCGGGCCTGTTGGCAGCTGTCATCCCCGCAAAGATATGGCGCGACAGACACGACACAAGCTTGCCCCGGTCGCGCAAGAGCGCGTCGATCTCGGCAATTTCCTGCGGGGAATGGTCCCCGACCTCGGTGTCGCCCACGAACTGTAGCTCTGCATAGTCCAGGCCGAATTCGTCCATTACGTCCACGGCCTGCCGCAGATCGCGGGAAATGCCGTCGCAAATCACACCTAGTTTCATGTCCGGTCCTCTCAGCGATGCAATTCTGCGCCAACGATCTCTTCGATGACTCGGGTACACACCCAGTTGTCGCCGTTCGGGTATTTGGTTTTTCCGGCGTGAAAGATCTGCATTGCGGACGAGGCAGTATGCATGGGAACGCCCAACGCACCGGCCAGTGCCAGAGAGATCGTCAGGTCCTTGTGCATAGTTGCGATATGACTACCGGTAGCCTCGAACTTGCGGTCAATGATGTTTTCAAGGGCGGTACGAACGACGCCGCACCCCGCGCTGGAGGATGAGAACACGTCAAGCAATGCCTGACCGGTGACACCGGCTTTGGCCGCCAAGGCCGCAGCCTCGAATGTGGCGGAAAAGATCGACCCGATAAGGGATTGCAGGCAAGCTTTCACGGTTTGCCCGTCACCGGCGTTTTCTCCGACCCGGTGAATGGTTGCCGACACTGCCTGCATGACTTCGGCGTTTTGGTCCAGCACATCAGCGGCACCGGCAGCCATCATCGTCAATGTGCCGTTCTGCGCGCCGGGAAACCCACCCGAGACCGGAGTGTCGATCAGGTGGATGCCGGAGCCCTCCATGTCATGCCCGATGGCGCTTGCTTCGGCCGGGGTAATGGTCGCCGACAGGATGACAGTTCCGCCATCGGCCATGTTCGCAACCAGTCCGTTTTCACCCAGAATGACATCGCGGGCCTGATCTCCGTTCATCACCATGACAAACACAGTGGCGGCGTAACGACCGACCTGTCCCACGCTGTCCTTGGGCAGGCCGCCCATGTCGGTAAATGTCGCCATGCGTGTCTCGCTCAGGTCGAAACCGGATGTTTCAAAGCCATTCTTGATCAGGTTCTTGGCAAGGCCGCTGCCCATGTCGCCAAGACCTATTACGCCTGTGGTTTTCATTTGGACTCCTCCCGTTCTTCCGTCTTTGCCGTCTGGCAGACGTTTCGAAAATTGATGCCTCAAGGCATCGGTTTTCGCGGGAGTTTCACGCGTCTTGAACAGACGTCGGGCGAGTCCGGAAGACACCCCGCTGCCCGTTTACGTGCCGTAAGTAAACGAAGAATGCCGCGCACAGGCAAGCAAAGAAGTGTTACGGGCGGAAAGAAACTGCCTGATCCGACGTGTCAGGAAAACGCCGCCATGATGCCGCGCAGTTCCGCCAGCCCGCGCATTCGTCCGATCAGCGGATAGCCAGGAGTGCTTTGTCCGCCCAGATCGCTCAGCAGCTCTTGTCCGTGGTCGGGTCGCATCGGAATTTGCCAGTCGTCCCGCCCTTGAGATTTGCGGCGGCGTTGTTCGTTCATCAGCTCGCGAATGGTGCCGACCATGTCGGTGTCGCCCTCCAGATGCGCGGCCTCAAAGAAGTCCGGCTTCTGACTGTCTGACCCCGCGATGCGTCGGGTATTCCGCAAGTGAACAAAGTGAATCCGGTCGCCATGCCTACGTACAAAATCCGGCCCATCGAATTCGGGGGACACTCCCAGCGATCCGGTACACAACGTTGCGCCGTTCGCCAACAAATCAACCGCATCCAGAACGGTGCCGTAGTCATTGGTGTTGGACATGATCCGCGGCAGACCGAGCAGCGAGAACGGCGGATCATCTGGATGACAGCACAAGCGCAATTCCAGTTCTTGGGCCACTGGGGCGACCTCAGACAAGAAGTCGATCAGGTTTGCGCGAAGCCGGTCACGGTCTATATGAGCATAGGTCTGCAACAAAGCGCGTACGTCCTGCACGCTCCACTGATCGTTGGCGCCGGGCAGCCCCGCCGTGACATTGTGCTGCAACTGGGCCTTGGACTCATCCGACATGCGCAAGAAGCGTTCCTTGGCCGTTTGCTGGACGACGCTGGAATAGTCTTCCGACGCGCCCGGACGTTCGAGAACATGTATGTCGAAAACAGCAAAATCGGTCAGGTCGAACAGCATGGCCGTTCCGCCATGCGGCTGCGGGGCGCGAAGGGCGGTGCGCGTCCAATCCAGGATTGGCATGAAGTTGTAGCAAACGACTTTAACGCCACGGGCGGACAGAGCCCTGAGGCTGGACTTATACGCCTGCAGATGCTCGGTCATGACTGCGGACTGGGTCTTGATCGCCTCGGAGACGGGCAGGCTTTCGACAACGTCCCAACTGTACCCGGCAGCAGCCAGAACTGCTTGCCGATCGGCGATGCTCAATTCGTCCCAGGGCTGTCCCGGCGGGATGTTATGCAGCGCGGTGACGATGCCCTGAACCCCGACTTGATGGAGATCGGACAGGGCGATCGGGTCATCGGGTCCGAACCAACGCCAGCATTGCTTCATGGCAGCCATCCTTCATACAGAGGGTGATCGGGTCTGATGGGAAGGGCAACACGCTGCCCGGTTCGCGCCGCGTGATAAATCGCTGTCACAAGGCCGATGGACGCAGCACCGTCCTGTAGCGTAACGGCCGAATTTGCCTCGTACCGTAGCGCCTTCCCGACTTCGGTAAAGAACCCTTCGAAACCTGTTGACTCGGCAGCGGCGGCTGCAAGGGCGTCGTCGATAGCGGCTTGATCCACCGGGTCCCGCGCGACGAATGTCCAGGGCGTTTGACCCGGGGCATAGGGTTCTGTGCCAGAGGTAGCGGTCACCTTTTCAAAGACGAACCGCAGGCGGGTTTCGTCCGTGGCGGCGCCCAGGGTGATATTGCTTGTGCACAAAGCGCCTGAAGCCATGACAAAGCAGATCGCGGCGCAGTCTTCGGTCTCGATCGGGTTTACCCGCGTTATGGCCATTGCAGACACCCAGGCGATATCACCCGCGATATGAGTCATCAGATCATGGTTGTGGATGGCGTGACCCAGCACAGCGCCGCCGCGTTCGCCGGCCCATGTTCCCCGCCACGGCCCCGCGTAATAGTCTGCCCCTCGGGACCAATGGGTTTCAAGCGCGGCAGTTTGCACCGTTCCGGTCAGGCCTGCGCGCTGCAAGTGGCGCAGTTGGGCCAGTGACGGGCCCCACCGGTATTGAAAGACCGGAAACACCTGCTTGCCTGCGCTGCGCGCGGCTATGGTGATCCGATCCACCTCCTGCATCGAGGTCGCAATAGGCTTTTCGCAGACAACGTGTTTTCCTGCGGCCAGTGCAGCAAGGGTGGTCGGTACATGCAGATGGGGCGGCAGGCAGATGTCGATGACATCAATCGCCGGATCATCCAGCGCGTCCTGAATATTGGTCAGAGAGCGAAAATCCGAGTTCTGTCGAATCTGTTCGATCCGGTCCGTATTCTGGTCGACCACAGCGGCTACGCGGAAGGTGCGGTCAAGCCGTTCGAGTGCGCTCAGATGTTGCGCACCGATACCTGCTCCAAGGATCGCAACATTGATCATCTGCGTTCCGCCATTTCCTGCGCGCGCAGTGCCAATTCCATGACCATATAGCAGTGGGTCTGAGTCATCGCGGTTTCGGTCCGGTTACGGATGTCATCGGCGAGGCGAGAAAAGTAGGGAAGGCCGGCATCGGTTGCGTCGATCTTTTGGCAGGCTTTGCCGTTGACGAGGATTAGATGGTCTGTTCCGGAGGCTCCACCCACATCAACGTATTTCCGCATCTCGATATATCCGTCGGTGCCAAGGATTATTAGGCGACCATCCCCCCAGTTTGGCAGGGCATCCGGCGTAAACCAGTCAACCCGGATATACCCGGTACCATTCTTGCTGCGCAGATTGAGCTCTCCGAAATCCTGCAATCCGGGATCTTTGGGGTTTGTGTAGTTCGCCACGTAAGCGTTTGTGATTTCCGCGGTTTCCGAACCTGTGTAATGCAAGAACTGATCGATCTGATGCGAGGCAATGTCGGTCAGAATTCCGCCATAGCGGTCACGCTTAAAAAACCACTCCGGCCGGGTTGCCCGGTTCAATTGGTGCGGGCCAAGTCCGACCGTTTGGATCACGCGCCCTATGGCACCGGCCTCGACCAACTCGGTCGCCATGGTGCTGACCGGCGTTTCAAATCGTTCGGAAAAATTCACTGACCAGATTCGACCGGTGTCCGCGACCGTTCGCTTGATCTGGTCGAGTTGCTCGAACGTCGTGCAGCCCGGCTTGTCGCTCATGACATCCATGCCGTTCTGCATAGCGCGGATCGTCAACGCGGCCCTGTCTGCCGGAATTGCGGAAATCAGGGCTAGATCCGCCCCGCAGGTTAGGGCGTCTTCCAATCGGGCCAGCCGCGGAATATCGGGAAACCTTTTGACGTAGCCCGGCAGCGTTTCTGGATCGCCTTGTGTCCAGTAGCCGGCGCAGTCCACGCCGATTCTACGCATGTTTTCCGTCATGCCATAGATATGGCGGTGGTCCAGGCCAAGGGCGACGCAGGTCAGGCTCATGAGGCGACTCGTGTTTTCTGGCCGGTTCGATTGGCGATCTGCATCGCGTCTATGATGGCGTGAGTCAAAAGGGCACTGCGTCCGGTGGCCAGCGGCCTCGTTCCACCGGCGATGGCCTTGGCGAAATCCTCGATAACCGTCTGGTGCCATTCATGGGTGAACGCCATGGGATCGGCCCCTCCGCCTGTGGCGGACGTTTCGCCAACCGTGGATTTCCGACCATCGAAAGTGGTCAAGGTCAGGACACCTGACTCCAGATGCGCTTTGGCGCGCGTGCCCTGGATCGTGATAGATTCAGCGGCCCCAGGATATTCGGCAGTAGTTGCCATCAACGTTCCCACCGCGCCGTTATCCATTTCAAGGATTGCACCTACCCAATCCTCGGCCTCGAGATCGTGTAACGGAGTTTTTTTCATCATAGCCTGAATGTCCGAGATTGGCCCCAGCAGCCACATCGCAAGGTCAAGCGTGTGGATTGCCTGCGAGATCATGACACCGCCTCCGTCGCGTGCATAAGTGCCGCGACCCGGCTCGTCATAGTAGCTCTGATCGCGCCACCAGGGGACACGGATCTCCACCGTGGCGATCGCGCCCAGCTCACACTGTTCAATGGCTGATTTTAGCGCCTGCGAGGCGGCGCGGGCGCGGTGTTGAAAAACGATGCCAAGCGGGACGCCAGACACCTCGCACTGTTCGACAATGGCTGTCGCGGCGCGCAGCGTTCTCTCGATGGGTTTTTCCATCAAGATCGGTTTCGACGCGGTAGAAAGAACCCGCACCAACTCTGTGCGTTGATCGGGCGGCGTTGCGATGATCGCAAAGTCGACGTTTGGGTCGTTTGCGATTTCCTCGACCGAGCTGAATGCCCGGGTGTCGTTTCGCTGCGCGACCTCAGCTGCTTTTTCAGGATTGCGCCCAAGGACGCCGGCAAGACTGAGGCCTTGATCCGATGCCCGAATGGCCGCTACATGCGTGCCGGAAACCATCCCCAAACCAATTAGCGCAATTTTCATTCATTCCCCCGGATCACACGGTCAGTCTGCGGGTTCGAACGGCAAAGATGCAACCATAAAAAAATGTGTTAACAATTGCCGGCAGCAGTATCGGAGGCAGAATTGACTGGTAATTTGAATGGCATGGCAGAAGACCTGTACCTGGGCATCAAGGACCTGCCGATCGTGTCTCCGCATGGTCACTGCGATCCGGGGTGGTTTGCAACCGATGCGCCGTTTCTAAACCCGGCAGAGCTGCTGGTGCTACCCGATCATTACCTGTTCCGAATGCTCTATTCGCAAGGCGTTCCCTTGTCCGAACTTGGCGTTGGTGAAGAGGGAAGAAGGAAGGATCCTCGCGCCGTATTTCGCACTTTTGCCGAGCACTGGCATCTGTTTCTGGGAACGCCATCTCGGATATGGATGAACTACGTGCTGCATGAAACGTTGGGCGTGACTGAGGAGTTGTCTTCGCGCACGGCTGACCTGATTTATGATAAGATCTCAGAAAAGCTGGCGCGACCCGAATTTCGTCCGAGGGCTTTGTTCGACAGGTTTGGGATCGAGGTTTTGGCCACCACGGATTCCGCTCTCGACGCACTCGAGGAGCATCGGGAGATCCGTACAAGCGGTTGGGGCGGGCGAGTTGTTCCGACGTTCCGCCCAGATGGAGTTTTGGATGGGGCGGACCCGGAGTTCGTACACAACCTGAACAAGTTGGCTGAGCTGACAGACTGCGATCTGGGCAGCTATGATGGCTACCTCAACGCGCTGCGAATGCGGCGAGCTTATTTCATCCAGCTGGGCTGTACGGCCACCGACCACGGTGTCGAACGCGTGCAGACCGAGTGGCTGGACGATCCGGATGCGCTGTACCAGCGGCTGAGACGGCGGGCAGGTACCGAACAGGACGCCCGCCGGTTCTACGGGCATATGCTGATCGAAATGGCGCAGATGTCTGTCGATGATGGGCTGACCATGCAGATACATGCTGGCAGCAAACGCAACACGAACGACGCGGTTATGCGGGACTTCGGACGGGACAAGGGGGCCGACATTCCAATCGCGATGGATTGGGTCACGGGCCTTGAGGCGCTGTTGAACCGGGTCGGAAACTCGGCGGAACTGCGCATCATTCTGTTCACACTGGACGAAAGCACCTATGCCCGTGAATTGGCCCCTATGGCCGGACATTGGCCGTGCCTTAGGATCGGGCCGCCTTGGTGGTTCCATGATAGCCCAGCCGGGATTGCGCGGTACTTCGATCAGGTCGTTGAAACGGGTGGATACTACAATCTGGCCGGATTCAATGACGACACGCGGGCTTTTCTGTCCATTCCAGCACGACACGCCCTGTGGCGACGGGGTGTGGCGGTTCATCTGGCCCAGCAGGTTGCGCGCGGCTATTTCGGTCGGGACAGTGCCGAGCATCTGGCGCGGTTGTTAGCGGTCGATCTGGCGAAACAGGTTTACGGATTGCAAAGCTAGATGGGTACAATTCTTCACTTCGGCCTTGGAAACTTCGCCCGGGCGCATTTACTGGACTACACCGATCATGCGGGCGGATGGGGCGTTGTCGGCGTCAGCCTGCGTTCATCCTCGGTTCGGGATGGATTGGCGCGACAAGGTTTCGAGTACGATTTGTGCGTACAGGGGCAGGGCGTCCGGCGCATCAAAGCTCTGCGGGATGTTCTGGTCGCGCCCAAGGATTGCGCAGAGATTTTTGATGTGATGGCGGATGCCGAGATCATTTCGGCAACCGTTACCGAGAAAGGTTATCACTTGGACGCCGCGGGCAAACTGAACCTTCAGGACCCAGCGATTGCCGCCGATCTGGCGCGTCAAGGGCCCGCAACGCTGATCGGGTTTCTAGCTTTTGGCCTTGCGGAACGGCGCAAGCCAGTGACAGTGCTAAGCTGCGACAACCGCATGGAAAACGGCACAACGCTCGAAACGGCAGTTGCCGATTTTGCGGACGCAGCCGGTCTGGACGTGAATTGGGACGCTGTTCGCTTTCCCAACGCGATGGTCGACCGGATCACCCCGGCTACCACGGACGCCGTTCGCGCAATCAGCGGCGATCCTATGGCTGTTCCAACCGAGGCGTTCTCGGAGTGGGTGATCGAGGACAATTTCGTCGGCCCACATCCGGATTGGCCGGGCGTGCAACTGGTCGATGACGTGGCCCCGCACGAGATGCGAAAGCTGCGCATGTTGAATGGTGCCCATTCCTTCTTGGCTTATGCCGGGTTGGAGCGAGGCCTGACCTACGTTCACGAAGCGGTTCGAGACCGGGTTTTGCGCCCGCTGGTTGCCGAGTTGATGCAGGATGCCGGCGCAACGCTGCCCGCTACACTGCAAGCACAAGCTCCGGACTACGCCGAGGCTCTGTTGCGCCGTTTTGAAAACTCCGAGCTGGCGCACCGTCTGGACCAAATCGCGATGGATGGCAGCCAGAAGCTGCCGTATCGCTTTGTTCCCACACTCCGTGAAACCGGCTCTCAGGCGGTGATCACGGGGATGCGGGCCTGGATCTCCTATTGCGTGTCTGAGACAGCCGAAGGCAGGGCGCTGAACGATCCTTGCGCGTCGGAAATCGCCTCGGCTGTCAAGCAGCCAGATCCGGTAGTACCGCTCTTGCGTCTTGTTGGTGCTGAGGATCTCGCGCCACTTATTCGGGAATGATCGCGCCGCGGAACTGAACAACGGTGGAAGCCAGATTGTGTCCAGCCATCAGGGCCTCGGCCTGTGAATTTCCCGTCAGCAAGGCCGCGAGGTACCCACCGTTGAAACTGTCGCCCGCCGCTGTGGTATCCAGCACGTTTTTGGCAGGCTCATAGGTTTGGTCAATGTTCTGGCCGATGGACAGAGGACCATTCTCTCCGCGTTTCAACGCACCGACACCGTGATGATCGGCAAAGCGTGCCGCCACGTGATCAGTGCTTTCTCCGAACAGCGCCATCTCGTCGTCGATAGATGGTAGGGCAATATCTGCACGCTGCCAAAGCCGTTGGTTGATCTGCCGGGCGTGTTCGACGCTGTCCCAAAGACGCGGACGAAAATTGCTGTCATAGACCAACCGAACTGAAGAGCCTTCTAGCCAGTCCAGAAGCGCAAGCCTCACCGAATGCGGAAGAATGGCTACGGAAATCCCTGACAAGTACAGCACGTTGTAACCGTTAAGCGGGCTGAAGTCGTGATCGGCAAATAGCTTACGGGCGGCCGCTTCGCTGCGCCAATAGGTAAAGCTGCGTTCACCGTCCGCAGATGTCGTGATCGCGTATAGTCCCGGAGAGATGTTCGGGATCATGCGGATGCCGGATGTCCCTATGCCATGACTGGCTATAAAGCTGGCGATGCGCTCTGAGAACGGGTCGTCACCCAGACATGTCACATACTCCACCTGCAGATCAGGAGCGGCGCGGTGCATGTAGATGGCCGTGTTCAGCGTATCCCCCGCGACGCCCACCTTTGCGCCGGTTTCCAGCATGGACAATTCGATCATTGCTTCGCCGATGCAGGCAATTCGCGTCATTTCTTTTCTCTTTTCCAGATGATGAGACCAGCAGCCATGATCAGTGCAGCCCCCGCTAACGTGAATGCATCCGGTACCGTGTCAAAGAACAAATAGCCCCAGATCGCAACGTAGATCAGGAACGAATAGGTGAATGGCATCAAATGGTTCGCCGTTCCAAACCGATGCGCGTTCGTCAGCAGTTGATGCCCGCACCAGCCAAAGACGCCAAGGCCGATCAGTACAATCAGGCTCCACGTGTTTTCTGGCTGGACCCAAAACCATATGGCGAACGGCAGCAGAACCACCGTCCCGGTAAGCCCAAGGTAGAATTGCATGGTGTCCACGGCAACAACCCCGGACAGCTTGCGCGTCATGATCGAGTACAAGGCCAAGGCGTTGGCATTGTAGACGATCAGCAGCATGGTCGGATGAAAGGCCGAACCAAACGGCCGCACGACAACCAACACCCCCAGAAAGCCTAGAATAATAGCCGCCCAACGCCATAGACCCACGCGTTCTTTCAACACGAAGACAGACAGAAAACACACGATGACCGGGCTTGAGAACATGATTGCCGACACGACGGTCAGAGGCAAAAACCGCAGTGCAAAAAAATTGAAAACGGTCGCCGAGATCAGCAGCAAGGCCCGACTAATGACCTGCCATGGATGGTCGGTCTTGAACCGGCTGGCCTCAATCCCGCCCTTAGCGATCACGCCCACAGAGATTACAAAGTGCCCCGCATAGCGCATGAACGCCAACTGAAATGCCGGCACGCCCGCCAATGCCAACCACTTGGCGCCAAGATCCACCAGCGAAAAGAATAGCCACGCCGTCAGCATCAGCACGATGCCAAGGCGCGGCAGGTCCGCAGTGGGGTTGGCGGAGACGGCCATCGATCAGGTGTTGAAACGCTTGACGTAGTAGTCAACCATCTGGCTGACCATGTCGTCCGCCTGACCGTGGTCGCGGGCGTCCTTCAGCGCCGAAAGCGCGCCCTGCGACATCAAACTGGTAACGCCTGCCTCGCGTGCCATGCGGTCATAATACCCAAGGTCTTTTGCCGCGTTCTTGATCGCAAAGGCCAGCTGGTTTGGGTCGTTCTCTACGCCGTAGGCTTTGACGAAGTCCATCATTCCGGAATGCAACGGCCCTGCGGCCATAACGTCATACACCTGCTTGCGGTCAACACCGGTGATATCTGCCATGGCAAAGGCTTCGGCCATCGCGTTCGCAACGGTCATTCCGAAAAAGTTGTTGATCAGTTTGATCGTGTGTCCGGACCCAACGGGGCCAAGGTAAAAAACGTTTTCGCCCAAATGCTTCAGTGTCGGCTCGGCCTTGTCAAAGGCAGCCTTGTTGCCGGAAGTCATAATGTTGAGCTTGCCTTCTAGCGCGTGCGACGGCGTCCGGCCAAGCGGCGCATCCAGATAGCTTCCGCCGGCTACTGCAACCTCTTCGGCCAGGGCGCGTGTGCTGCCCGGGAGCGAGGTGCCAAAGTCGATGACGATCGCCTCTGGCTTTAAGCCCGCAATCACTCCATCTGCACCGCGCATACGGCCCTCGACCTGTTCGGAGGTTCCCATGCACAGCATTACGATGTCGCTGGCCTGAGCCAGTTCCTGGGCGTTCTTCATCTCGCGGGCGCCCCGGTCAATCGCGGGGTCCAGGTATGTTCGGTCGCGGTTTCCCAATACAGCGACCGAGTATCCTTGGTCCAACAGTCGGTTCACCATGGCTCCGCCCATTAGTCCCAAACCGATAAACCCGATTGATGGTTTGCTCATTGGTTTCCCTTTCCGTGAATGTGACTGGTTTTCATTCTTGTGTTTGGTGCAGGCGGCTTTGCAGTTTGAGTGCTCATATTGCCCGGCGGATAATCATTGGGTTTTGAGTAGTTCGGTATTTTGCCGGGCCGTATGTCCATCAGGCTGGCGCCCGCGCTCGAGTTGTTCGCACCTTTAGCCCCTGTTCGATCCATGATGTGACCTCGAGCGTCCGGGCAGCATCCTCGACGTCGATCAGTGGAGGGGCGCCGTCGATTACGTCAAGGAAGTGATCCAGTTGCGCCTCAAGCGGTGGGCGTTGCTGTTCCGGTCGTGTAAGTTGGTCTTTTTGGGCCGCAGTGCCCCAATCCTGTCCGCGCCACAAGGTCATGGAGGGAAAACTGACAGCGCCGCTGGTTCCCGTAATCCACATCATGTCCTGATGGGTCGTGCCGATGTTCGGGTTTTCGCCGGTTCCGGCCTCAAACCCCCAAGGGCTGGGTGCGGTGTCGGCAAAGCTGATAGTGCCCGTCGCGCCGTTTTCGAACGCGATCGCGACAGCCCCGCTTTCCATCCGATCCGATCCGCGGATCGACGCGCCGGGCAGGGCGACGACATCTGAGATTTCTCCGATCACAAAGCGCAGGACATCGATGTCATGGACCAAATTGATCATGACTGGGCTGCCATCGGAAGTCCGCCAGTTCTGTTCAAAATAGCTGTCGGGTTTGCGCATGGCCCACAGTAACGAGACGTTGATGACTTGTCCGATCTTACCTTGCGCGATCACCTCCTTCAGGTGTTGCAAGATTGTATGATACCGCCGATGGTGGCCTACAAGGCTGCGGACATTGGCTTGGCGAACGGCCGTCTTCAGGCGCAGGGCGTCATCGACCGATGCTGCAACCGGCTTTTCGATCAGCATGTGCCAACCGCGGGATGCGGCCAGAATGCCGTGTTCGGCATGCAGGCGGGTTGGCGTCGCGATGATGACGCCATCTACCGGGTCCTGCACCTCGTCCATACTAGCAAAACGCGGCGCGTCGATCTGGATCGAGCCATCTGGATCGGCCAACCCGACCAACATGCAGCCGGGATGCTCAATCACGGCGCGTACGTGGCGGATACCGATTAATCCGCCGCCGGCTACAAGGATCCGTTTCACATCACCGCTCCGATTTGCCAGGGAACAAATTCGTAGTCCCCCAAGCCCTGCGCCTCGGACTTGGTCCGCGCACCCGAGGCGACTTGGAGCAGCCGTCGGTATATTTCCTGTCCTTTTTCTTCGACGCTGGCGCCTTTGGTCAGAATGTCGCCCGCATCCACGTCCATGTCTTCGGGCATGCGTGCTGCCAACTCAGAGTTGGTAGCGATTTTCAGCGTGGGTGCCGGTTTGGACCCAAATGCAGAGCCGCGTCCCGTGGTGAAGCACACAAGGTTGCACCCGGCCGCAATCTGCCCAGTCACCGAGGCTGGGTCATATCCGGGGCTGTCCATGAAGGTGAAGCCTTTGGCGGTGATGGGTTCGGCGTATTTGAATACACCGGTCAAAGGGGTGGTTCCGCCCTTCGCCGCTGCCCCCAGCGATTTCTCAAGGATAGTCGTCAGACCGCCTTGCTTGTTGCCGGGGCTTGGGTTGTTGTCCATCGAACCGTGATTGCGAGCGGTATAGTCCTGCCACCAATCGATCAGTCCGATCAGTTTTTCCCCAGTTGCACGACCAAGGGCGCGGCGGGTCAAAAGGTGTTCGGCTCCATAGATTTCGGGCGTTTCCGCAAGGACTCCTGTGCCTCCTTGGGCAACCAACAGGTCGCAGGCATGTCCGAGCGCAGGGTTCGCGGTCACACCCGACCAAGCGTCCGATCCACCGCATTGCAGCGCAACCATCAGTTCGGACGCCGGGGCTTCGCTGCGCTGCGCCTCATCGGCAAGGGGCAGCATCTGGTTGATCTTGCTGATGCCCATTTCCACGGTCCGGCGCAATCCGGCGACGTTCTGGATGTTCATCGTATGGAAGGTTGGGCTCTGCTTTAGCCCATACGCGTCCAACAGCCAGTCGATCTGGTTCATCTCGCAGCCCAGACCGACCATCAGAACAGCAGCGTGATTGGGATGTTTCGCAAACCCCCACATGACCCGTTGAAGAGCTTCGAAACCGTCGCCAGAGTCGGCCATTCCGCAGCCCGTTCCGTGGACAAAGGCAACCACGCCGTTGACGTTCGGAAACTCTGCCAGCTTGTCCGGCGTGAAGTGATTGGCAATCATGCGGGCCGCAGTCGCCGAACAGTTCACGGTGGTCAGAACCGCGATGTAATTGCGCGTACCGACCCGACCGCTGTCCCGGTGGTAGCCCATGAACGTATCGACCGAGGTGGCGGGTTTCATGGGCCGGTGGTCCGTCGCAAACTCGTAGTCCACGCTGGTATTGCGGAACTCGATATTGTGGGTGTGCACATGGTCGCCAGGTTCGATCCGTTGGGTGGCGTAACCGATAATCTGGGCGTATTTTCTGACCGGATCACCGGGTGCAAGCATCCGCGTGGCGACCTTGTGTCCCGAGGGGATGCGCGCATTGGTCGAGACATTTTCGACCATACTACCGGCCTCCAGCGGCCGAGTTGCAACCACCACGCTATCCGTTCGATCTAATCGTACAAAAGTCATAGTCAGCTTTCCTGGGGGCAGCAGCTAGGCGCAGAACGGCGAGTCCGATGTCCACCGGTGAATATCTATATGCGGCTGTCCGGACAGCCTTGCTCTCGCCGCTTCCCAATTGGACTTGCAGACGCGCCAATCTCGCAGCTCGGTTTCGGGGCGCGATCTGGACCTTGCGATGAAGCTGGGGAAATGGCGTCGGCCGGTGGGCTGGCCTGCCGCACTGAAGCGGATGTCGAACGACCAGCGGAACCGGTCCGTTTCATTGACTAGCGAAGCATGTGGCGTCAGAGGGTGAAACAGGATGATCCCGCCCGCCTTGACAGGCAGAGGCACGGCTCGGCCTTCGTCAATGAAGCCGTCGGCAATGCCTGTCTGCGTTCGCGCGCAATGTGGCAGGATGGATTGGTCCTGTGCCTTTGGCAACACTTGCAGGCAGCCGTTTTCGACGGTTGCATCGTTGACGGCAATCCAAACCGTGACCATGTCGGTCTGATCTGCATCCTCCAACGCAACCGCCCGGTCCTGATGCCAGTCCGTTGCCGTGATGTGCGCACGCACCTCTTCCTTGGACAGCTTGAGGGCGGGCGGCTTCAGCCGAACGTGCTGGATCGGGTTGCTCACCAACTCTGGCCCGATCAACTGCTCGACAATGTCAAGCATGGGCTGGGCCGTCAGCAAGTCGAACACTGCGGGCCCAATATGGAACGGTGTGTCCGCCATGATCCGATCGCCGGGCAACGAGATGTCCAGCGGCTGGAAATAGTCGCAACCGGCCTGATAGGCGGACAGAAGTTTGTCCCAGAAGGTCATTCTTGACGGGTCGTTCTTGACCAGCCCTTTGTTGTACCAACCGTCATAGAGCCGGTTCAGGACATCCGAGTATTCGGCCTGTACCCGATCCAGGACATCGCCGGGAATTACATCCTCGACCAAGAGGTATCCGTCCGTCCGGAACTTGCCAATCTGATCTTGTGTCAGCATGGTTGCAACCTCACAACAGCAGCGCGATGATGCCCGGCCAGATCAAAAGAACGGAAAGCGCCAGCAACTGGATCCCGATGAATGGCAGGAAGCCGCGGAAGATATCCGTCAGGCTGATATGCGGCGGGGCTACCGACTTCAGGTAGAACGCGGCCGGGCCGAAAGGTGGCGAGAGGAAGCTGACCTGCATGTTCATACAGAACACCACGCCGAACCAGATGGCGACATGGCTCGGCTCTAGCTGGCCAAAGACCCCGATTTCCTCGATGGGAAGGCGCAGGACGATCGGTAGAAAGACCGGAATGATCAACAGAACGATGCCGACCCAATCCATGAATGCGCCCATGAACAGCAAGATCAGCATCATCACCAGAATGACCAGCATGGTCGGCAGCTCCTGGCCGACGATCAGGTCGGCCACGTATTGGGGCCCGCCAGCAATGGTGTAGGCACCCGCCAGCGCGGCGGCCCCGATCGTAACCCAGATAATGGTACCTGTGGATCTTAACGTCCGCATCAAGCTGTCCCAAACCAGCTCAAACGATCCCTCGCCCCGCAGGATGGCGATGATCAGGACGGCGAAGGCGCCCATGCCTGCTGCCTCGGTGATGCCTGTGATCCCGCCATAGATCGAGCCGAGAACGACGCCGATGACGACTAGCGGCGCGACGAGGCCTTTGCCCATTTCCCACCCTATTTTGGCGCGCTCTCTGCGAAAGACGAAGAAGATCAGCAGAAGGGCGACGATCGTGATGCCGGCAAACCAGGGCAGGTAGTCAGCTGTCCCCAGCCGCGCTGGTTCACCCTGGCTGGCAGCGTTTGATCCGGAAAGCTCGAAGAACGCAGCCCGGATAAACAGAACGGTGGAAAATCCGGCGACGACGATGCTCATGAAAGCCCCAAACAGTTTGCGTTTTTCAGCCGGTTCGGGGTCGTTCGGGTCCGGCTCCGGCAGCGGAGCGTGATGAGGATTCAACTGCGTTCGGATGATGATGTACAGGATGATCATCGAGGCCAACATGAAGCCGGGAATGAAAGACGCGGTGAACAGCGACTTGATCGAGGTTTCGGTGATCAGCCCATAGATGATCAGAACGATCGAGGGAGGGATCATAGTGCCAAGCGACCCCGAGGCGCAGATGACGCCGATCGCGAGATTCTGATCGTAGCCGAGGCGCAGCATCTGGGGCAGGGCGATAAGGCCCAGCAGGACAACCTCACCGCCGATTATGCCGGACATGGCCGCCATGATCACCGCCATGATCGAGGTCACGATCGCTATGCCTCCGCGTGTTCTGGACAGCCAGACATTCAGCGACGAATACATGTCTCGCGCGATTCCGGACCGCTCTAGCAGCGACGCCATGAAGATAAACAATGGCACTGATATGAGCACGTAGTCCGTTAAGAGCCCGTATATCTTCTGCGCCAGGATATAGAGCGGCCCAGTCCCTGGCCGACCGGTGAGTACCCCGTCGCCGAATGAAAACGGGTTCAAAAGCAGTGTCGGTTCGAACTTCAGGACAAGAACCAGAACCGCAAGCGAAGCCGAGGCCAGACCTAAGGGCATTCCGATCGCCAGAAGCACGATCAGGGCGACCATCAGGATGAGTGAGATTGTTCCAATATCCATCAGTCTTGTCCCACCGCTCGTTTGATCATTTCAATTTCGTCTTCGTCCGGTTCATCTGTGTGGATTTCCGGTTCTTTGTTCCAATCCGCGATCAAGTTCAAAATTGCTTGCATTGCGACGAGCGTAATTACGATCAGCACCATCGGCTGCAACGTCGCCGGGATCGGAGGATTGAAGGCGGAGCCATAAAGCTCCCATTTATAGAGTTTGTTGACGAACACCTGTTTGTAGCTGCCGTAGACCAGAAAGAAGGCAAACAGTACGATCAGGATTGTCGAAACCGTATCAAAAACACGCTGAAGCCAACGTGGAACTGCGTCGTACAGCAGGAATATTCGAATATGACTGCGTTGTTGCATGGCGTAGTAGCCAGACATCAAAAACACAAAGCTGGCGAACCAGAGCGTCATTTCGTTGGCCCACTCGGTCGGCTTTTCCAGGATATAGCGCATGAAGACTTCGTAGAGCATGACGACAGTCATGATTGCGATCATCATCATGGTAACTCGGCCTATGAATAGGGCAAAACGATCCATAATCGTCAAGCCTTGGAACTCCATCGTCGCTGGGCGCACGGTCTTGGTGCCAATCACTGCAAGAAACGGCAGAAGGACGAGCGCGGCTACGTCGATGATGTCGACATACCCCCCGAACACGCCAGGCAATTCGGGCGTGACGTCGCTGCGCAGATATATTTCCGTTACCTGGCTTTTGAGGGATTCAGAGGTGTAAGGCAGCCAATCCAATAGGAATGATGGGAGATGCCAAACAAGCCAACTGGCAGTCGCGACGAAGGCCAACGGTATGAGCCATTCAAATGGTCCGCCTGAATTCTTGTGCATCGCGTAACCCTCGTCCCTATCCTTCGATCCTGTAGTGATCGATAAAGTCTCGATTCGGCTCGACCCCCAGTCCGGGGCCAGTCGGGATCATGACACGGCCGTTGTTGGCCTTGACCTGATTTTGAATTTTCAGCGGTACGGTCAGCAGATCGTCCCGAAACTTGTTGTCCGTCGTGTCGAATTCCAGCATCGGCTCCCATGGATGCAAGCCGCCTGGAATTGGGGGCATGGCCGCCAGTAAATGCAGATTAGTTGCGACAGCGATGGCGCTACCCCAGACGTGATTTACGACCGGAGTGAAATGTGCGTGGCATAGGGCTAGGACCCTGAGATACTCTGAAACACCGCCCAAAGCGCATACTTCTGGCTGCGCTATATCAATGCCGCGATTTTCAAGAAGATTGCGCCAAGCCCAGCGATTGAAAACTGCCTCCCCGCCCGAGATGTTGACTTTCAGCGAAGTGCGCAATTCGCGGTACCCGTCAATGTCTTCTGGCGCGACAGGTTCTTCGAACCAATATGCGTCCAGTTCTTCCAACGCCCGACCGACAAAAAATGCGTCCGAAGTCGTATAAGCATGGTTTGCATCGACCATATAGGGAAAGTCGTCACCAACTCCGCGTCGAACTGCTTCGCACAGCTTCACATCAGGCTTCGGGCCAAAGCCCGTTTTCATTTTGGTGGCGGTAAATCCCATTTCCTTGATCTTTGCGGCTTCCTCCTCAAAACGGCTGGCCAGACTAGAAATCGGTTCATCCCGAAGCATCATGCCGTAGCCGTAGCAAGGAACGCTTGTGCGATGCGCGCCGCCGACAAGCTTATGGAGGGGGAGGCCAGAGATTTTGCCGGTGATGTCCCAAAGTGCGATGTCCACCCCGGACAAAGCCTGTATTGGCATTCCGCTTTGGCCATGGTCTCGCAGAAGGTTGTACACCTTGTGCCAGATCACGTCTTTGTCCAAAGGGTCCATGCCAAGGACCAATGGTTGGATTACCTTTTCTACGATAGATTTGTTGGCAATTGCTACGTTTCCGGGACCAAAACACTCCCCCCAACCGGTTACCCCTTCATCTGTCTGAATCTCGACCAGATGGGTTGTACGCTTGTCATAATACTGTTGCGAGTAGCCCAGAACTTCCGGCATGTCGTACTGCAGTACGTGACTTATTATTCTTTTGATTTTCATGAAATTCTGGATCCCGGCGCCGATCCGGAGGGGCCGCTAGTGCGGCCTCTCCGTGCGTCGTAATTCGGTCGAAGCCTGACTACTGCATTGCTCCCAGGTCACGCAGGAAGTTGATGTGGCTTTCCAAAAGTGCCTGTGCCTCAGGGGTCGTCGCGAATTCAGTCCAACCGACCTGAACGGCCGCGCGATACGCTGCCAGGTCTTCAGGCGACCATTCGTACAACTGAACCCCTTTTGCTTGCAGGTCTTTTGCAGTCTGAGCGTTCTGCACTTCATTGATAGTGGCATTGTGCAATGCCAAGCTATCCATTGCGACTTCCATGATCTTCTTGTGGTGCGCAGGCATAGCTTCCCAAACGTCTTTGCGACAGGCTAGATGATCTGCAGGCATCGAGTGAAAACCGGGATAGTTTGTGTGACCTGCGATCTCGTACAGACCCAGTCCCACATTGTTAGTCAGGTTCGCGGCATCCGCGCCATCAATGATACCGGTTTCCAAAGCCGTAAAGATTTCGTTGAAGTCCATAACGATCGGAGAAGCACCAAGTTCCGCGAACACTTTGGTCGCAAGGCCTGGAGGGGAGCGGAATTTCCAATCTTTGAAGTCGTCCACTTTTGCAATCGGCTTGGTCGAAGAAAGCGACTCCGGCCCGGGGATCCACCATCCGATGAACTCCATGTCGTAGCCGTTGTATAGATCATTCACAGCTTCTCTTCCGCCGCCATGAAGAAGCCAAGCCATTTGCTGATATGGGTTCTGATACCCGCCGAGCAGGTCGCCCGCAAACTGGAAGGCCGGATTTTTACCGGTCTGATAGCCGCCGCCCGTCATGTCGCAGTCCAGAATTCCCGTAGCTGCGGCATCGAAGGTTTCAACTGATTTGACCACCGAAGAGGAATAGAACATTTCAACTTCGATTTCGCCGTTCGACATCTCCTGAATGTCTTCAACGAATTTTGCAGCCATCTGACCAGAAAGAGTTTCGGGCGAAAAATGGGTTTGAATTCTAAGTTTCGTTGTTTCAGCCATCGCGAAACCGGCTGCCATTGTCGTGGCTACGGCCGCCACGGCCGCTGTCTTGACTATTTTCATAGTGTCCTCCCAGACGTTGAGCATTGCGCTTAGTGGGAGATCTTGTCGCCTCCGCTGCTGTCACGCAGATAAACGTTAAGCCGACGAATCGAATGCAACAAGAAAAATTTGAAATTTCTAAAAATTTCGAGATTATTGCATAAATTCGAAAAAATGCTTACAACGCTACTTGAACAAAAATTGAAGGCGCATACCGGGATGAAAGAAGAAGTCGATATTTATCAAGATCTTAAAATGCGCCTAGTCTCTAATGGATTCGAGCATGGAGCCAAGGTGAGAGCTGAAGAACTTCGTAATGAGTATGGCTGTTCTGCGAGTGCGGTTCGGGAAGTCCTTTTTCGTTTGGCCGCTGTTGGATTGGTGGACTTTCAGGAACAAAAAGGTTTCCGCGTGCCAATGCGTTCGCCGCAGAAGCTTATCGAATTGACACACGTCCGTGTTTTGTTGGAGGCCGAAGGTACCGCAATGTCGATCCGCAGTGGCGGGGTGGATTGGGAAGCAAGATTGACGGCCGCGCATCACAAGCTTAGCCATATCGAAAAACGCATACACTCCACAGACGACCCGAGCGGCCTTATCGAGATATGGTTTGCCTCGGAGAAGGAGTTTCACCAAACGCTTATTTCTGCCTGTGGCTCGGAAACTTTAAAACAAATGCATAGCCGAATTTACGCGCAATTCAGACAGCAGTTGATGGTGGCAGATCGGAACTTTGAGTTCATTTCTCAAAACATAAGACACCATGCCGATATACTTGAAGCAGCATTGTCAGGGGATGAGCAGTTAACACGAGACAAAATTCACGATCATCTGAAACGCCACCTAACTGGAAAGACGATGGGCGACTAAAGCCGAAAATCGTCTTCTAGATACACCTGAATGATTTCGTCGAAGCTTGATTCGGCCTTGAACCCCAACTCCAGAGCGCGATCTGTTCGAAAGTCGCGCGGCCAATTCTTGACTATTCGTTCGATTGCCTCGTCGGGTTCTCGCCTAATTAAGCCCACTGCACCTTGACCGGCCACATCGCGCAGCGCTTCGATTTGTTCGGCGACGGTGCAACTTACGCCCGGCATGTTCAAAGCGCGTCGATCATTCAAAAGTTGCGTGTCCATTGTTGCTGCGTGGGTCAAAAAAGTCGCAGCGGCGCGGGGGCTGGCGTGCCAGTGGCGAACAGTTTCGGCAACTGGCAAAACAGCCTCATTCCTATTCAAAGGCTCTCGGATTATACTTGAAAAGAAGGAAGAAGCGGCAGCGTTGGCTTTGCCAGGGCGCACACACAAAGTGGGCAAGCGTAAGGAAGTACCGTCGAGATATCCTTTCCTGCTGAAATCTGTGATCATCAATTCAGACGCCGCTTTCTGCGCTCCGTAACTGGTTAAAGGTGCCGAGAGGAACTCATCGCTTAACTTTTCGGGGAATGGTGACCCGAAAACTGCTATAGATGAGGCAAAAACCAGACGAGGTGTGTACTCGCCTCCTGATGCCTCGTGTTCATCTTTGAGTGCGTTCAGCAGTGCCCACGTCGCCATAAGGTTGACATCCCAGCCCAACGCAAAGTCTTTCTCAGCTTGGCCTGAAACGATAGCTGCAAGGTGGAATATGACGTCCGGGCGTGGAGCTGCAACCGACTTGGCGATGCCTGACGCAGTCAAATTCCCAACAATTTTCTTACCTGGCGCACTGTCGAGCGGAAACGAGAGATCGAACAGTAAGAGTTGGGCGTCTGCTCCAAAAGTCTCTTGGGTCGAAATGCGATGGGCCAGTTTCTGGCCCAGCATTCCTCCGCCGCCTATAACAAGGATCCGCGTCACAGCATTCCATTCCGTTTTTTGAGTTCCAGATACAAAGCCGAATGATCCAGTTCGGCTCCATTCATTTCGTCTATCAGATATTCGAAACGGTCGCGTACAGATTGGGTGCTAGGTAGCTCAACGCTCAGGCTTCGTGCCTCCTCTAGCGTGTTGTCCAAATCCTTTAATTGAAACTTTGACAAACCCCCGGGTACAAAATTCTCATCAGACATGCGTTCGCCATGTTGTTGTAAGATAATGCTGTCCGCAAAGCCCCCCTTCAGTGCGGCCCTCAACGCGGTGGGGTCTGCACCGCCTTGCTGAGCCAGTAGTGTCGCTTCGGCGACAGCCGATATTGTCACAGCGACAATTGTTTGATTAGCCAATTTGCACAATTGACCAGAACCACTTGGGCCCACATGCACAGGGCGGCCCATTGCTGACAGAACCGGTCGCACGCGCTCCATAACGTCCTGATCACCACCGACCATGATCGCAAGCGTGGCAGCTTCGGCACCTTTGGTGCCGCCGGAAACCGGGGCATCCAGATGCTGCAACCCCATCGAAGACAATTGCGCGGATTGTACTCTGGCGTGTTCGGGTTTGGCGCTGGACATATCAATCCAGATCATCCCGGGTTTGAGTTGTTCACGGAAAGCCTCGTCAGAAAGCAGCGCGCCAATTGCGTATCCATCCGACAGCATGGTTACTATTACGTCTGCACCCGAAACCGCCAGCGGGGCAGTTTCCGCCAATGTCGCGCCTTCTGCCGTCAACGGTTTTGCCTTTTTCAAGCTGCGGTTCCATACGGTTAGCGGAAATTCGGCGCGCAAAATATTCCTCGCCATAGGAGCGCCCATCAGGCCGGTTCCCAATAGAGCTATTTTGAACTGCTTGCTCATAATCCTCTGTCCTTCCGAAGGTGCGCCACGCATGGTTATGGCCAAACCAAAATCTCTGTCATACGCTAACGGCTCTGGGCCCACATGCCAGAAGTCGTTGCAAATCCGCCAAGGTTTCTCTGCTTCTCGGTTGATCTGTGGGACGAAGTAACACTTGTCCAGTCGCCACTTTTAGGGTCGGAAAATATATATGTCAGAGAGACTTAAGGGAAAAAACGTCCTGGTCACAGCCGCCGCGCAAGGGATCGGACTTGCAAGCGCAATTGCGATGGCAAGAGAGGGTGCGAAAGTCTATGCGACGGATATTAACCCTGAAAAAATAAATTTGATTCGCGATCAGAATCTCGAAAATCTCAAAATTTTCGAGATGGATGTGACGAATAATGACAGTATTCATCATGGGGTCGCGCGAGCGAAGCCGGACGTTTTGTTCAACTGCGCCGGGTTCGTGCATCACGGAACTATTCTGGATGCGACCGATGAAGAATGGGACTTCGCCATGGACCTCAATTTGCGCTCAATGGTGCGCACGACAAAGGCTGTATTGCCTGGGATGCTAGAGCGCGGAGGAGGCTCGATAATCAATATGTCTTCCGCACTGGGTTCCATAATCGGTGCGCCAAATCGTTGTGTATATGGAACGACAAAGGCTGCTGTTGTTGGGCTGACTAAATCGGTAGCCGTGGACTTCATAACACAAGGAATTCGGTGCAATTGCATTTGTCCGGGAACAGTCGACAGTCCCAGTTGGCGTGATCGCGTAGATGCGTTGGGAGAGCAACTGGGCAGCAGAGAAGAAGCCCTTGCACAATTTGTGGCGCGTCAGCCTATGGGGCGTGTAGCGAAGGCAGAAGAGATTGCCGCATTGGTCGTCTATCTGGCAAGCGATGAAAGTGCATTCACCACGGGACACACGCACATAATTGACGGGGGATGGTCAGGCCAATGACTAAAATATCAAAAAATGATCTGCGATCTCGCAAGTGGTTCATGAATTCTGAGAACCTTGAGATGACGGCATTGTATTTAGAGAGATACCTGAACTACGGGTTGACCCGCGCAGAACTGCAATCAGGCAAGCCGATCATTGGGATTGCTCAGACCGGGAGTGATTTGAGCCCCTGCAACCGGCATCATATCGAGTTGTCCAAACGCGTTCGCGACGGAATCATCGCCGCCGGGGGAACGTGCATCGAAATACCAGTCCACCCGATACAAGAGACCGGTAAACGGCCAACGGCCTCTCTCGACCGCAATCTGGCTTATCTGTCCCTCGTTGAGAGTCTATTCGGGTACCCGATTGATGGCGTTGTTCTGAACATTGGTTGCGACAAGACAACGCCCGCACTTCTTATGGCCGCTGCGACCGTCAACATCCCAGCGATTGCGCTGTCGGTCGGCCCAATGCTCAACGGCTGGTGGAAAGGTGAGCGCGCCGGATCAGGAACGGTTATTTGGAAAGCGCGCGAAGACCTTGCAGCTGATGAAATCGACACCGATGAGTTCATGGAGATCGCGGCCGCCGCGGCACCTTCGGTGGGTTATTGCAATACGATGGGAACAGCAACGACCATGAATTCGCTTGCTGAAGCCTTGGGAATGCAATTGCCGGGATCAGCAGCCATACCAGCCCCGTATCGAGAGCGCGGTCAAATCAGTTATGAAACGGGTAAACGCATTGTGGACATGGTCTGGGAGGATTTACGCCCCAGCGATGTGATGACACGTCAGGCTTTTGAGAATGCGATTGTCATAAACTCGGCGATTGGCGGATCGACGAACGCGCCGATTCACCTGAATGCAATCGCCCGGCATCTTGGTATTCCATTGAGCAACGATGACTGGCAGAAACTTGGCCACGAAGTTCCTCTGTTGGTTAACATGCAGCCTGCGGGTAAATATCTGGGCGAAGATTACCAACAGGCCGGGGGTGTTCCCGCCGTTGTCGGAGAGCTTCTTGATGCTGGATTGCTGCCGCATCCCAATGCGAAAACGGTGAACGGTAAGACGATGGGCAATAACTGCTCGACGCGCCGGTCTCAGAATAGCGACGTAATCAAGCCTGTCAGTAGCCCGGTTAAGCAACAGGCCGGGTTCATCAATCTCTCGGGCAACTTGTTCGAGAGCGCGATTATGAAGACATCTGTGATCTCACAGGTCTTTCGAGAGACCTACCTGTCGAACCCGGAAGATCCTAATGCATTTGAGGGCCGGGCGGTTGTGTTTGATGGGCCCGAGGATTTTCACCATCGGATCGATGATCCCGCAGAAAAAATCAACGCAAACTGCATTCTGATTATGCGCGGAGCAGGACCAAAAGGGTACCCAGGTGCCGCAGAGGTCGTGAACATGCGTCCGCCTGCATATTTGTTAAAACAAGGCATCGAAGCCCTTCCTTGCATCGGTGATGGCCGGCAATCCGGCACATCAGGAAGCCCGTCTATCCTGAATGCTTCACCCGAAGCTGCAGAGGGCGGTGGGCTGGCCTTGGTGCGAACTGGCGACCGACTGCGTATCGATCTAGGCAAAGGTACAGCAGATATGCTGGTTTCGCTTGAAGAACTGCATGAACGCGCCCGCGATCTGGAGGCAAAGGGTGGGTATTCAATGCCGCCCAACCAATCCCCGTGGCAGGAAATTTTCCGCGAAAAAGTAGATCGTTTGGATCGCGGTATGACGCTCAAGGGGGCAGAAAACTACCACGATATCGCGCGAGGGTTCATGCCACGCGACAATCACTAAAAGGAACAGAAATGAAACTTGTTCGTTACGGAGCAGAGGGCTCGGAAAAGCCTGCGTTGGTCGACTCTGAGGGTCAATTGCGGGATCTGTCCGCTCATATCAGTGATATTGCGGGTGATATGTTGGATGACGGAACGCTTGATAACCTGCGCTCATTGGATCCAAACAACCTGCCAATTGTAGAGGGTGCCCCTCGTATCGCACCGTGTGTCGGTGACATCGGTAAATTTCTTTGCATCGGTTTGAACTACTCGGACCATGCTGCAGAAACCGGCGCAGATATTCCCGAGCATCCGATACTCTTTTTTAAGGCTAACTCAGCGGTCATTGGGGCATATGACGAGGTTGTCATGCCGCGGGGATCTACACACACCGACTGGGAATGCGAACTGGGCGTCGTCATCGGCAAAACAGCCAAATACGTTTCCAAGGCCGACGCGCTCGAATACGTTGCTGGCTATTGCGTCGTAAACGACGTGTCGGAAAGGCATTTTCAAACTCAACTGACCGGTCAATGGACCAAAGGCAAGTCTTGCGACACATTTGGCCCTACTGGCCCGTGGCTAGTGACCCGGGATGAGGTGCCGGATCCTCAAAGTCTTGGTATGTCACTGGATGTAAACGGTCAGCGCATGCAAACCGGGAATACTGCTACGATGATCTTTTCCGTTGCTGAGATCATTGAACATCTAAGCCAACTTTTCACATTGCATCCCGGTGACGTCATTTCAACTGGAACACCGCCCGGTGTTGGAATGGGGATCAAACCGGAACCAGTTTACCTAAAAAAAGGCGACGTCATGGAGCTTCGCATCGATGGACTTGGCGTTCAGCGGCAAGAGGTCGGCCAAGATGGCTGACTTGTTGCAAATCGGAGGGATCACTGAACGGATGCGAGAACTCCTGTCCACAGTGTTCAATATTCATCAATTGGACGATTTCAGCGCGGAGCGTATAACACATATCGTTACAAATGGGCATGATGGCGTTCCGCATGACCTGATGACATCACTCAGCAGTCTAAAGATGATCAGCGTCTATGGAGTCGGTTACGACGCCGTCGACGCAAATGCCGCGGCTGAGCGCGGGATTGTTGTGACGCACACACCCAATGTTTTGAACAAAGAAGTCGCAACCACCGCCGTTCTGCTGTTGCTGTCATGTTATCGAGAGCTCATACGTGACGACGATTATGTTCGGTCCGGACGGTGGGAAGTTGAAGGTAATGCCCCTTTGACGCGATCAGCGGACAATCAAAGAATAGGCATTCTTGGTCTTGGTCGCATTGGTCAGGCGATCGTTGATAAGTTGGAGCCGTGGGGCCCCGAAATCTCTTATCACACCCGCAATCAAAAGGATGTCCCGTACCGATATTTCGACAGTTTGGTTGAAATGGCAGAACATGTGGACGTCCTCATATGCATCACGCCTGGCGGCCCGTCGACCAATAGACTGGTCAACGCTGAGGTGTTGCGCGCGTTGGGGGCAGGCGGCACTCTAATAAACGTTAGTCGAGGTTCGGTTGTCGACGAAACTGCCCTAATCAATGCATTGCAAAACGGTGAGCTCGGGTGGGCAGGGCTTGATGTTTTTGAGAACGAACCGTGCGTTCCAAAAGCATTGCGCGAGTTGTCCAATGTCGTTCTGCTCCCTCACGCTGGCAGCGCTACTATTGAGACGCGTTCAGCTATGGGTGACCTAACTGTCGACAATCTCCTGCAACACCTTAAGGACGGATCGGTGATCACAGCTGTGCCGGAATGCAGAGATCTATAGAAGGCCAATCTGAACAGTGTTTGAGTTTGCCGTTGCGGTTTTCTTTCTGTTGATTACGCCTGGCCCAGGTGTTTTGACAACTGCGGGCATTGGATCAGCATTTGGTTTTCGAGCTGGGCTTGCTTTTGTGGCCGGTTTGATGCTGGGCGGGTTCATCAACATGATGTTGGTTGTCTCTGGAGTCGCTGCAGTAGCTTTGGCTATACCAGTACTTAGAACTTTGCTGCTATTTGCCTCCGTCGGGTATTTGGGATTTCTCGCCTGGCGTATTGCAAGCGCTGGCTCAAAGGTCGGGTTTTCCCCCGCGGTCTCGCCACTTGGTTTTGCGAACGGGCTGACACTTCAGTTCATTAATCCCAAGGCTTACGTGGTCGGCACTGCATTGTTTTCTGGGTTTGCCTTTTTGCCCGATGCGCCCGTTTGGGAGGTCGTCATAAAAATCTTAGTATTCAATATGATTTGGGTGCCAGTGCACATGATCTGGCTGGGTGCTGGCGCAAAGCTGGGCAGCCTTGATTTAAGTGAGAGTTCACATCAAAGGATCAACTTTGCGATGGCGGCTTCATTGATGGTTGTTGTGGTGATTGCTTTGGCGTCGACGCTTTAAACGAAGCCTGCGTCAGTCGTACCTAGCAGACGGTTGAAAGACACAAATCAAAGTGACGCCGTTATTCCGCCATCAACGTAGAGAGTATGTCCATTGACGAAACTGGATGCAGGGGAGGCAAGGAAAATGGCGGCACCGACAAGTTCTTCTACATTGCCCCAGCGACCGGCCGGGGTACGTTTCTCGAGCCATGCACTGAACTCAGGGTCAGCAACCAATGCGGCGTTCAAAGGTGTATCGAAATATCCAGGCGCAATGGCATTGCAGTTTAGACCATACTTAGCCCAATCAGTCGCCATTCCTTTTGTAAGGTTGGTCACGGCACCTTTTGTTGCCGTGTAAGGCGCAATACCCGGTCTTGCCAATGCGGATTGAACCGACGCAATGTTAATGATCTTACCTGACTTTCTTTCAATCATGTGCCGTGCCACAGCCTGACCGACGTGAAAGACGGACGCTACATTAGTCTGTAGCAAGCGCTCGAAGGCGTCAGCGGGGAAATCCTGTAACTCCGTCCTGTGTTGCATTCCGGCGTTGTTTATCAGGATGTCTATGGGGCCGACATTGTCTTCAAAGTTGTCCACAGCAGATCGGACACCTTCATGATCGGTTGCATCGAACGAAAGTTTGCGTACCGAGGCGCCTGTTTCGCTCAACTCGGATGCGGCTGCCGCTAGTTTCGCGGTGTCGCGCCCGTTCAAAACGACCTGCGCACCGGCAGCAGCCAAGCCACGAGCCAACGCAAATCCAATGCCTTGGCTAGAGCCTGTTACTAGTGCTCGGGTTCCCTCTAGGTTGAACATTTCAAGCGTCATGCAAAAACCCCTTGGTTGTCAGCGCCGACTATCCGTATCTTTTGGCAATCTGTATAGGGAGTCTGTGCAATGTCTTCGACCAGTGTTGCTGTAGTTATCCATGCCGCAAAAGATCTGAGGTTGGAAAACCGAGACGTACACGATGTGGGGCCAGACGAAGTCTTGATTGCCATGCGCGCGGGTGGGATTTGCGGCTCTGACCTGCATTACTACAACCACGGTGGTTTCGGTGCGATAAAGTTGCGTCAACCGATGGTGCTTGGACACGAAGTCGCCGGGGAAATCGTGAAAGTTGGGTCAAGTGTGCAGGGGATGCACTTAGGCCAACTGGTTGCAGTTTCTCCATCCCGCCCTTGCCAAGCCTGCATTTATTGTCTGAACGGGCAGCAAAACCACTGTCTTGATATGAAGTTCTATGGCAGCGCGATGCCGTTCCCGCATATCCACGGCGCTTTTCAAAGCAAACTCGTGGCGAAGGCCAGCCAATGTGTTCCGGCAGATGGGTTGAGTCCTGCGCAGGCTGCTATGGCCGAACCTCTGGCTGTCTGTTTGCACGCGATTAAACAAGCTGGGAGCCTCTTAGGAAAAACGGTACTGATAACGGGATGCGGTCCGATTGGCTGCCTCACGATCTTGGCGGTACGTCGTTTAGGGGCGGCCAGAATAGTGGCAACGGATATCTCGGACCAGACCCTCGCTTTGGCGCGTGAATGCGGGGCAGACGATGTCATCAACACCTACGCCGATCCGCAAAAACTGGAGCAGTTTGAAAACGACAAGGGCCAGGTTGATGTCCAACTGGAGTGTTCTGGCGCTCAATCGGCTCTGGCTTTTGGCGTCGCATGCTTGCGACCGGGTGGAACATTGGTTCAGCTTGGTCTGGGCGGAGATATGACTGTGCCGATGCAGGCGTTGACTGCAAAAGAGATAGTGCTTCGCGGGTCCTTCCGTTTCCATTCCGAGTTCTCAGTCGCGGTCGAGATGATGCGAAGCGGACTAATAAACGTCGACCAGTTGGTAACGCACTCCTTCGAAGTTGGCGAGGCTGTCACTGCCTTTGAGGTCGCGTCTGATCGAAGCCAATCAATGAAGGTGCAGTTGACGTTTCCGGAAAATGACAATGGATAGACAAGTGCTTGATATCGCAAAAACTTATGAAACAGACGGTTTCGTAGCTCCAATGGATATCCTGACAGCTTCGGAGGTCCAAACGCTGCGCGATGATTTTGAGAAAGCAGAGCGCATTCTCAGAGACGACCCAGAGAAACTCAAGCTTCTATATTCTTATCCGGACAGGCTGATACCATCATTCGATGTACTTCTTCGCCATCCGAAGCTGATTGAGGCTGCTTCAACACTGTTGGGGCCGGACCTCATGGTTTGGAGCGGTGCACTTTTCGTAAAAGAAGCGCGATCATCGAAGATAGTCTCGTGGCATCAAGACTTGACCTATTGGGGTTTGGATGATGCTGAAGAGGTAACCTGTTGGGTTGCGATTTCGGAAGCGACTGAGCAAAGCGGGTGTATGAGGTTTGTTCCTGGCAGCCATAAAAGCCGTATCGTGCCTCACGTGGACACCTTCAGCGAAAACAATCTTTTGTCACGTGGGCAAGAAATCGCAGCCGATGTAAACGAAAAAGATGCAGTTGCTGCCGAATTGCGTGCAGGGCAGGCATCCATGCATCACGGGCATCTCTTTCACGCATCAGGGCCCAATAACACAGACGATAGACGCATTGGTGCGGCTTTGCGTTTCATAAAGCCCTCAATGAAACAGCAAAACAGAGTGAAAACTTTGGTTGCGCTAGTCGCAGGGCGAGATGATTTTGGGCATTTCTTGGTTGCGTCCTCCCCTCAGGGCTTTTTGCATGAGAACGATTTCGTTTTGTGTAAAAGGGATGCAGATCGCAAAAAACAAATACTCTTCGCCGGAGTGTAATGACTCCCTTCGAGGGTCCTGTCAGAAGAACTTGGGTTGAGGCGGGCAGGGGGCTCTCGTAGCCTTCGCGCATGATTAAACAATCGCCATTCAAGTACTTCAAAACCAGTCCCGAGATCATCCGCCTTGCAGTGATGCTGTACATCCGTTTCCCGCTCTCGCTTCGGAATGTCGAAGATCTGCTGCACGAGCGAGGCATCGACGTGAGCCACGAAACTGTCCGATATTGGTGGAACCGGTTTGGCCCGATGTTTGCTGCTGAGATCAGGCGGAAGCGTGTTCAGCAGCAGCGCGCATTCTCCAAATGGAAGTGGCACGTGGACGAGGTTTTCGTGAAGGTGAATGGCAAGCGGCACTATCTTTGGCGGGCTGTTGATCATGAAGGCGAGGTGCTGGAAGCCGTTGTCACCAAACGCCGAAACAAGGTTGCAGCACTGAAATTCCTCAGGAAATTGGTGAAGCGGCACGGTTGCGCCGAAGAGATCGTCACAGATCGCTTCGCTTCCTACAAGGCTGCGCTCAGAGAAATGGGTGCACTCGAAAAACAGAAAACGGGCCGTTGGCTCAACAACCGCGTCGAGAATTCGCATTTGCCGTTCCGACGAAGAGAACGTGCGATGCAGCGTTTCAGGCGCATGCGCAGTTTACAGAAATTCGCCGCCGTCCACTCCTCCGTCTACAACCACTTCAACCAGGAAAGATCGCTAGCCAGCCGAGACATCTTCAAGCTGACACGCGCCGCCGCACTTAGCGAGTGGCGTCAACTTTGTTCCGGATAGGTGCGCGGTTTCCACGGCAAACTGAGACTGGTTCGAATTCGTCTGACAGCACCGTTTCAGGCGCATGCGAAGTTTTGCAGAAATTCGCCTCCGTCCATTCCTCGGACTACAACCACTTCAACCAGGAAAGATCGCTCACCAGCCGGGACACCTTCAAGCTGACACGCACCGCCGCTCTTAGCGAGTGGCGTCAACTTTGTTCCGGATAGGTTCGCGGTTTCCGCTGCAAACTGAGACTGGTTAGAATTCGTCTGACAGCACCCGATGAAGGTCATTGGCAACGCGCCAAAGCAGGAAACCGGTCGCTGGCACAACAATAGAGCGGAGAATTCTCACCTGCCCTTTCGACGACGAGAACGCGCCAGGCTCCGCTTCAGATAGATGCGATGTCTGCAGAAATTCGCCTCAGTCCACTCTTCAGTTCACAACCATTTCAACCAGGAGCGCCATCTCTACAACAGAGATAATTTCAAGCTCAACCGAACCGCCACTCTAGACGAGTGGCGCCAGCTTTATTCCGTATAAGTTCACGCATTTGCCGGCAAACTGAGATTGGTTCGAATTCGTCTGACAGCACTCATACCTTGGTAGTTTTATTGAACGACGAAAGCGGTCATCGGAATTTGTTGTAGCTAGCGGCAGCTTTGTCCGCATAACTAACGTACACTGCATCGGGCTCCAATGTCCGCTATTCGGACAAAGTTGCCTTTCGCGGCAGCGCAGCAAATGCACGCTAAGGGAGATTTACCTGCAATAAACCACTGTATTCTGAAAAGAGTTGGATAAGCAGGTGTCATTTCTGTCAAAGGCAATGCAGACGTTTGGCCGCCAAAAATCAGTCCGTATTTACAGCGTTTTCTTGATTAGCGTCCCGTATCTCAGCATGATCCCGTTATGGCGGTTGAAATCGACAAATGGCTGAACGATCTCGAACTGGGTCAATACTCAGGCGCTTTTGCACAGCATGATATCGACGCGCGTGTACTGCCATTACTGTCAAACGACGACCTTAAAGAGCTTGGGGTTAGTCTGGGCCACCGAAAAATCATCCTGGCGGCGGTTCAGGAATTGACTGGCCAAAAGCACTCGTCTCAATCGCCGCAGGCCGTAGACGCGGATGCAGGCGAAGTCGGCCGGGTCCCCATTTCGGATGGATCGCAAGGCGTGACATTGTCCGCAAGGAAGCCTGCTTCATTGGCGATCGCAGAGAGGCGTCACTTAACAGTTTTGTTTGCTGATCTCGTCGCCTCGACTGAGTTGACTAACCGGTTTGATCCCGAAGACATGCGCGAACTGCTGCGGAGCTATCAGGATGCGGTTGCAGGTGCAGTTAGCAGGTATGGCGGCTACATTTCGAAGTATTTGGGCGACGGTCTCCTGGTGTTTTTTGGCTGGCCGACAGCCTATGAAGATCATGCAGTTCGCGCTGTAAAGGCTGGTCGTGAGGCCATTAGACGGGTCAGAGAGCTTAAAACACCTGACGGTGAGCGTTTGTCGGCCAGGTTAGGTATCGCGAGTGGCGACGTGGTAGTTGGCGATACGATCGGTGAAAACACCTACGAAGAAGGAGCCATGACGGGGCCAATTGTCAATCTGGCAGCGCGGCTTCAGGAACACGCAGAACCGAACTCAGTTGTTTTATCTGCTGAGGAGACCGAAGAAACTTTGCATCGGCTATTTGAGTTTACGTCTCTTGGACAAACCGAGCTGAAAGGTTTCAAAGAACCACGGACCCTTTTGACTGTCGTATCAGAACACAGCGCGGAAAGTCGGTTTCGGGCGTCTTATAGGGACGAAAGTGGCAGCGTCATGATTGGTCGCGACTACGAAAAAGGTATCCTTTTACAATCATGGTTGCGTGCGCTGAACAGTCAGGGAGAGGTTGTTCTGCTTGCCGGTGAAGCTGGGATCGGTAAATCGCGATTGGCGGAAGAGTTTCTCGCTAATGCCGTAGCGACTAGCGAAGCTGATATTATCAGGCTGAACTGCTCTCCTTACCTTTCCAGTAGCCCGTTCCACCCCGTCGCCCAGAGGATTTCTCAGGATGCTGGTGTGGGGACAGATTTTGATGACGATCAAATTCTCGATCTTGTCAAAAAAATGTTGGAAAGCCGGGAGGGTTTGGAATGGGAAAAGGTACTGCCCGTCTTTGCCGCGCTGGTTGCGCCTCACAGTGCTCTTGCCCGAAGCGTTCTCGATATGTCACCGCAGGAGCAACGTGACCTCACGATTCAGACGTTAATCCACACGGTTCAGGTACGCGCAAGCACGCGTCCTGTTATTCTTTGTGTTGAGGACGCGCATTGGATTGATCCTTCCACCCAAGCTCTTTTGGATCGCTTCAAAGCAATTTGCGCAGATCTGCCTTTGATGATTTTGATCACCCACAGGCCAGGCTGGGAACTTGCCCATGATGACGGCGAAGCGCACGTACATACGCTCCAGCTGCGTCGGTTTGATACGACCCATGTCTCGAACCTAGTTCGTAATGTTACCGGAAAAGTACCCGACGATGCGCTGATCGCCACAATCATTGAGAAGACGGACGGCGTGCCTTTGTTCGTCGAGGAGCTGGCCCGGGCGATTGTTGAGGCGGGTGAACACGGGCAAGTCCACATACCTTCGTCTTTGAAAGGCACACTGATGGCACGTCTTGACGCAGTCTCACCAGAGGCCAAACAAGTCGCGTTAACAGGAGCCGTCATTGGACGGGAGTTCGAGCCGAGCTTGCTGGCTTCCGCAATAGGTCTTGCCAGTGCGGAAATTCAATCTCGTATAGAAGAGCTGTCTCGAACGGGTTTGATCTTTGAAAGCGGGCACAATCGAGGGTATTTCGTTTTCCGTCATGCCCTTATTCGGGATACCGCCTATCAATCCATGTTGGGCTCAACCCGCAGGCAACAACACGCAAACGTAGCCCGTGCTTTGATGCAGTTGCGGTCAGCAGAGATTGAACGTCGGCCCGAGTTGGTTGCCCGCCATCTTTCAGAGGCCGAAGAATGGCATGCTGCGTTCGAAAAATGGCAGACGGCGACTGAAATGGCATTGGCGCGATCCGCCAGCCAAGAGGCGATGGTCAACGCTAGGGAAACATTCAAAGCGGCCGAAAATCTTGGTTCTGATAACGGTGTCGAAACGATCAAAGCCAAAATCCTGATTGGTCGCAGCCATGACAGCCTGGGTCAGTTGCCAGAGGGGATAGCGGCTTTGAAAGAGGCCTCGGACGCCGCCCGTGGAATACACGATGTGGCGCTCGCCGCTGATGCTGCGAACCATTTTGCGGACTCGTGTATGATGTCGAGTAAGAGACACGGCGAGGCCATCGAGCTTTGTGTTAGAGCTCTGAACGACCTTCCCGACGATGACGAATTTCGGCAGTGCAGATTGATGAGCCAACTTGCACGGGCACATATGTTTGTCGGTCAGTTTTCTGAAGGCGCACGCTTTGGTCAGCAATCAATGGAACTGGCCGCGAAACTGGGGGACTATAAATCCCAATTCTCGGTGATGATGATGCATTTTGGGGCGCCGTTCGTCGCGCGCAAAGGAAGAGAGGTACGTCATTGGCGTGAAAACCTTGATGCGATGCATCGAGCGGCCGAAAACCTAGGGAGTATTGATCAGGGCCGGGACCGAACACTTAGTCTTTTTGTCGGGGCTGAAATGGCCGACCGCGACTTGATGGATCATTCACTCGAATTGCTTACGGAGATTTCGGAAAAGGACAACCATCTGCAACTCTACTGGGTGCAGAAGCACGCACGCGCCATGGTTGCAATTATGGATGGCGATTTTGAGCAGGCGGAGATGCATGCCAACGAAGCGGTGAAAATCGGTCGACAGACACATGGAGAACATGTTGAGGGCGTCTTCGGTGTTCAGATGTTTACCATCCGTCGCGAACAAAACCGGCTGCACGAAGTTGCACCGGTGATCAAGAAGCTGATGACGGATAGCCCGGAAGACATTTCTTGGAAACCAGGATTTGGCCTTATTGCCGCCGAGTTGGGATACAAGGAACCAGCTGAACGCATACTGAATGAAATGGCAGAGAATGGCTTCGATCTTCCCCTTGATGCTATGTTTTCAACTACTTTGTCTTATCTCGCTGACATTTGTGTCGCAGTCGAGCATCTGGGACATGCTGAGACCCTCTATGACATGCTGACCCCATACGAAGAGCTAACGATCACCGCTGGGGCCACAACAGTTTGCGCCGGGGCGGCTGCAAGACGTCTGGGCAATCTGGCAGCGGTGCTGAAAAACTGGGACGCCGCTGAGAGGATGTTCCATAAGGCGATCGAAATAGACACGCGTATGAAGTGTCCTCCGTGGATTGCGCACAGCAAGGCAGCGTATGCATCCGCGCTAAGGCAACGGGGCCGCACGAATGATTTGAAACTAGCGTTTCAACTAGAAGGGGAAGCGTTGGCAATTTCACAGCAATTGAGTATGGTTTTCCTTAGGTCAAAGCTCGAGGGAGTAGCTGTTTAAAGTCATTTACATGCTTGGGGGAGCATTATGCCAAGGTACATAATTGAGAGAAATTTTTGCCGAGCAGCTGAACGTCAGCGACGACGACAAAATTCAAATCAAAGAGATCAATGACGAAGTCGGGGTCGAGTGGATTTTCTCGTTCCTCAGCGCAGACAAGCGCAAAACATACTGCCTGTATGAGGCCCCCGACGAGGAAAGTCTTAGAAAGGCGGCCGAGCGCCTTAACATCCCAGCCGATGTCATTACACCCGTGGATCAGATAGATCCCGGAATTTTCGCCTGAATATTCGCAGTTCAAAAACCTAATCCGAGGCGATTTATCTGCGGGACAACGCATCGGAAGTCACAACTACATGAGGCAGCCGCGCAAGAAGCCTGACCTGAAAACAGGGAGGCCTATGCATGTACGACATAAAAACACTCGACGGAATCACGGCAACTGTGAGTCAAGACGCTTTGGATGCGCTTAATTCCTCGCTTCGCGGCGGCGTCTACTTTCAGGGCACTCCGGAATATGAAGGCGCAAGAACAACATGGAACAGCATGTTCGAACGTCACCCTGGGTTCGTGATCCGCGCGATGGGGGCGAGCGACGTACAGAAAGCTGTAAACTTTGTTAGAGACACCAGCCTCATAATGTCAATCCGATCAGGTGGGCATCAAATTGCAGGTCACGCTGTTGCAGACGAGACGGTATTACTCGATCTGTCCCAGATGCAATCGGTACACGTAGACCCTGTCAACAAGACTGCTAGGGTTGCACCGGGTGCATTGCTTGGCGATGTAGATCGCGAAACTCAGGCTCATGGGCTTGCTGTCCCTGTCGGCATCAATTCGACAACTGGAATCGCTGGCCTGACTCTTGGTGGCGGCTTTGGGTGGACGACGCGGAAATTCGGAATGACGATCGACAATCTTCTGTCGGCAGAAGTTGTGACGGCAGATGGGACGATTGTCACCGCCTCGCCCACAAGCCATCCGGAGCTTTTCTGGGCCATCCGCGGTGGAGGCGGCAATTTCGGCGTCGTGACCTCATTCGAGTTCCAGTTGCATGATCTTGGGCCCGATGTTCTGTCCGGCCTGATCGTTCACCCGATCGAAAAGGCGCCAGAGCTGCTTGCAGAATTCGCAGCCATTGCAGATGATTCACCCGATGAGCTGACCGTCTGGAGCGTGATGCGAAAAGCTCCTCCCCTCCCGTTCCTACCAGAAGAGTGGCATGGGAGAGAGGTGCTAATCTTCGCGGCTTGCTACAGCGGCCCTATGAACGAGGGTGAAATAGCAATGTCGGCTTTGCGCGCGCTTGGAGAACCAATAGCCGACGTTATCTCACCTCACAAGTTTGTAGACTGGCAAGCAGCATTCGACCCTTTGCTCACACCGGGCGCCCGGAACTATTGGAAAAGCCATGATTTCGACGCGCTTTCTTCGGAAGCGATCACAGGTCTTCTCGAGGCGGTTTCCAGCCTTCCCGACCCTGCTTGCGAAGTATTTATTGCGCATGTAGGTGGCGCAATGGCACGCATTGAACCCCACTCAACAGCTTATCCGCAACGATCAGCACACTTCATAATGAATGTTCATACTCGTTGGGAAGACCCGAACAAGGATGATGAGTGCATTGCGTGGGCGCGGGGACTTTATGATCAGATGCGGCCTCATGCGACCGGTAGCGCGTATGTAAACTTTATGCCCGAAGACGAAGCGGATCATATGGCTGGTGCATACGGCCAAAACAGCGGGAAGCTTTCGAAAATAAAGGGCAGCTATGATCCAAAAAATCTGTTCAGGATCAATCACAACATAGTGCCTGAGTAGGGCCATCCGATTTAGAAAGACTGATCTGTATGGACGCATAGAGTTTATGCTTGAAATTTGACAACAAATATTTGGTTGTGCATTCAGACCACCTGATATTTTTCATGTCAAAAATGCCGACACTGTCACTACTACCGTCAGGCGAATGCCGTGTTCCGCTGCGGCAGCAAGGGCTTTGCTGAACATTTGACCGCTTTGGACTCTTTGCCGTCATACGCTGCGCTGCTCACGAACGTTGGGTAAGCGCGTTGGTCAACTTGCCGCGTCTACGAACGACAGTTCAGGGCCGGAGGTCCAGTCAATCTCGTAGTTCTTTCTTTTTACAAAGCGATTTTCTTAAGCGGGTAAGGGACAAACAACTTCGATCAAAGATGGACCACTACTTGAGAGTCCCACAGACAATGCTTTTGCAAAGCCATCGATATCTTCGGCTCGCACGCCGGGAACACCATGCCCTTTCGCCAAAGAAACCCAGTCGAGCGCCGGATTCTCTACATCAAACATTGCTTGAGCGTTTCGACCGAAGCTCTCTACACCGACATACGTAAGCTCATCCCGAAGAATCTGATACCCGCGGTTGGCAAATACAATCACGGTTATGTCGAGGCTTTCGCGCGCCATGGTCCACAAGGACTGCAGGGGGTACATGACAGACACAGGCCGTTTGCCCCGCCAGTTCCGGCAAACAAATCGTGCGGCCGGGCAGTGGTGGTCGGCGGAATGACGTGGAACCCGGAAGTCACTGATTCATTGCACAGGATAGCGTTCTCAGGGAGCATAGCCGCCAAGGTCTGACCAACCTTCGCCAGCGTCAACTGTCCACCAGGAATGGAAGGCAATTCAAGAGGGTATGTATTCGCCGAGATTTTGCTGGCTATGCCGACGGCATCCGCCAGAAATTGAAGCGTCCGGTCGATATCATCCGTTGGGCTACAAAGATCCACAATCTGACAATCCGATGGCTCTGGGACACTTGGCTTACCCGGGTAGGCAAAAAAAGAAACGGGCCTGTCTGTGCCTAACAAGGTGATTGAGGATGTGCCATCTAGCTGAGCAATATTGGGTGTGATCGGATAAACCAACTGATCCAATTTTGCCGCCCCAGCACCCTTTGAGATGCGGGGGGTCAGCGTGTCGGCTAGCACCCGGCATCCTGTTTTCGCCGAGATTTTGCCAACCGTTTCGCGAAGCGGCCCAAAAAGAGCGGCGCCCCCGATCATAAGGGCAGCTTGTTGCGTAGTCAGGCGTGTAGCCGTAGCTTCGATACCATCGGTGGACGGGTGATGACATTGCTGGGTTGACAAGCTTGTCGTCACCGGGCCATTGGCGGCCTCCTAGGCGGTATCGGCAGGAAGGATCAGCGTGGCAATCTGGCCGTTTTGAGACCGAGCAGCCTGTATTGCTGAAGCACCGTCCACGGCAACGCTCTTGGCATCCGCAGAAACCCGTGTCCAATGGCTTACGGCCTGACTGATGCCGACGATGTCGCCTTTGAGCGGGCTTTCGTAGCGCGGGTGATGCGTTGCATGATCTCCGACCACATTCACAATCCCAGAACCGGATTTCCGGGAGTTATATAGATTTGCAAATGCGTTGCCGAATCCTGGCGCAAGATGAAGCAACGTACCTGCAACGTCTCGTATCATACGATAGTAGCCATCTGCAGCGCCCGTCGTACCACCTTCGAAAAGGCACAAAACGCAATTCATCTCGGGGTGGTCATCAAGGGCTGCGACAAAATGCAATTCAGTTGTGCCAAGATTGGCAAAAACGGTATCCACGCCACAGTGCAAGAAGGTTTTGACTAACGATTCCGCGGCGTTCACTTGATCCACCGTTTGATAAGGGTTTGGTAAAGCTCAGAAGACAGATTGTTCTGATGTAAGTGAAAATGCTCGTGAACACTTGCGGGTCTTCAAATTTCAACTAACCCCAGTTGGCGTCTTAATCTCAATATTGCTGTGCACTCCATGATTGGCGGCAATGCGGGCTGCAATCGCAGGGTCGTGACTGGTGGCCGAATGTCTTCTTTGGGCAGCTCACACCTGAGCGAGGTCGGGCAGTCGAAAAGATGCCGCGATAGCTCCGGCGTCAGCATCAAGCCCAATAGTAACCGATGCTGCGCAGTTTGCGAACGTAGGCTTCCACTTCGCAAACCAGTTACATTTGTGATTGCGGCGGCAAGTCGCCGCCGCAATCGAGCGCTCAATCCAAAAGCACGACAGCTTCGACCTCGAAGAGCATCGGGTCGATGGCAAGCTTCGGAACGGGGATCAGCGTTTGCGCGGGCAGTGTATCGCCAAACAACCGCAGTACATTTTCGGTCAGCACACCCAGCTTCGACATATCGTGGTCAACCACGAACACGGTCAGCTTCACGACGTGATGGGGGAGAGCGCCTAGCGCGTCGAGTACAGCAGCCAGATTTGCGTAGGTTTGCTCAACCTGCTTGGCGAACTCCGGCGATAGGTTCCCGGTTTGATCCTGTCCTCCCTGTCCTGAGACAAAGGCCAGCCGACCTGCAGCAGGAGAGATGACTGCCGTGCTGTAGCCGTTTGGTGTGGGATCATACAGATGTGGTGGATTGACGACGATCGGCAATGCGCGATGGGATATTTTCTGATCTCGGGACGTCATGTTCATTCTCCTTGCTGAGTGGTCCGGGATCGACTTAGGTCGCTACGGTGACAAAATCTGTCACTAATTATGCTAGGGTGAATAAATGAACATCCGCCTCCGACATGATATCATCGTGCGCACACTTCGCCGAAACGGAACAGCAACGGTAGATGAACTGGCCTGTAAGGTCGGTGCATCCAGACGAACTGTATTGCGCGATATCGGGGCGTTGCGCGACCAGGGCTTTGTCATCCATTCCGAATGTGGGCGCGGCGGGGGCGTGCAACTTGATCCGCAATCCGTGCAGACCACCGCCCGACTCTCGGTCGCAGAGGTGTTTGCTCTTCTCGTCAGTGTCGCGGCCATGCGTGCGGCGCGAAGCCTTCCCTTCTCTGGTCTCGCCGACGCGGGGCTTGCTAAGATCGAGAAGGCCCTGCCGTCGGACAAAGTGCGGGATTTGCGCAGGTTCCTTGACTGCCTGCATGTCGGACAACTTTCGCCCAAACAGGACATCTCAGAAATGGGCACTATTGACCCTGCGCTTTTGCCTGCCTTCGAAACCGCGTTTCTGCAACGGCAAAACCTGCGCTTCGGCTATCGGGACGCCAAGAGCGCGAAGACGAGTCGCGAAGTCGAACCGCAAGCTATGCTCATCCTGCCGCCGCTCTGGTATCTCGTAGCCTGGGATTCCAGCCGTGAGGATTTCCGGCATTTTCGCATGGATCGGATCAGCCGCCCCGAGATCGTCGAGGGAACATCGTTCCGGAGACGGCATGTTCCGTTCAAGGACGATGTCTGTCCATTCAGCGAATTACCGCGCTGAACACTAGGGACGCGTGAAGTCCGGGCGGCAGTGGTTCCAGTATCTCTACCCGTCAACAGCCCCGAAATGGTGGATCGGGGTCGACGCTTAATCCCTTCACCCTTTGTCGGGATTCCTTTTAGAACGTTTCGCATCGACCTGCTTCTTCGTCAGTGCAACCCGGATGATGCGCTGAAACCGAGGGCAATCCAGATGGTTTTCGGTGGTGCAATTCATGACATGGCGAAGGCCGTCCCGTAACGCTGTTAGTTCCTTGATTCTCACGTCAATTGCATCGGCCTTTGCTGCCAGAACAGTACGATCCAGATCGGGCCTGCCTTCTGAACCCATCGTCACTTTGATCTCGCCGAGTGAAAACCCTGCGGTTTGCGCCAGAGAAATGAGGGATATTCGCGTCTTCACCTCATCCTCATAGAGACGTTTCAATCCCCGTCGACCCACCGACCGGATCAGGCCAACCTCTTCATAATAGCGGAGTTTTGACGGTGAAAATCCGCTTTCGCGAGAGAGTTCGGAAATGTCGAGCATGGTCTTGACCTCAAGTGGGCATGAAGTTGCATGTTGCCCCTCCACTGCAAAATATCAACAGAAACTAAGGTCGATACCTCAATGACAACAGAAATTTTCTTTAGCGCTGTTCTGATCGGTATAGGCGCGACAGCCTTCATGGATATGGTCGCCCTTTCCCAGAAGCTGATCTTCTCTCAGCAATCGCTCAACTACGCGATAGTGGGCCGTTGGCTCGGCAATGTCGCGCAGGGGCGGTTTATTCATAGGCACATCATGGCCAGCGACCCTGTTCCGGCGGAGCGTTTGTTGGGCTGGAGTGCACATTATCTGACGGGCGCCGTGTTTGCGCTGGGTTTTTTGGCCGTTGTCGGTCGGGGCTGGCTTGAAGCGCCGAGCCTGCTGCCTGCGATTGCATTTGGAGTTCTTACAGTGCTCGCGCCTTTTCTGATCCTTCAACCGGGCATTGGAGCGGGGCTGGCGGCACGGTTGACGCCCGACCCACGAGCTGCGCGGCTCAAGAGCGTCTTTGCACATCTCAGCTTTGGAATTGGGCTTTGGACCGCGGCAAACTGCATGTCCATTTCATTCTAAAATTTCCCGAAGAGCGTACGGAAAGCTGTCAGAAGGGTCTTGTCAGAAGAACTTTGCTTGCGCGGGGCAGGGCGGTTGCATAGATTTTGCCCATGACCAGACCTGCCTCCTTCAAGTACTTCAAAACCAGTCCTGAGATTATCCGCCTGGCGGTGATGCTGTACATCTGATTTCCGCTTTCACTCCGCAATGTTGAAGACCTACTGCACGAACGCGGGATCGATGTGAGCCATGAAACTGTCCGTTACTGGTGGAACAGGTTCGGTCCGATGTTTGCATCAGAGATCCGAAGAAAATGGGTCCAGAAACTCTGGGCCATTTCAAAATGGAAGTGGCACGTAGACGAAGTATTCGTGAAGGTGAACGGCAAACGCCACTATCTCTGGCGTGCCGTCGATCACGAAGGTGAAGTGCTTGAGGCCGTCGTCACGAAGCGTCGAAACAAAACTGCAGCACTGAAATTCCTCAGGAAATTAATGAAGCGGCACGGCAAAGCTGAAGAAGTAGTCGCGGATCGCTTCGCATCCTAGAAGGCTGCGCTTAGAGAAATGGGTGCACTGGAAAAACAACAGACGGGCAGGTGGCTCAACAATCGCGTTGAGAATTCGCACCTTCCTTTCCGACGACGAGAACGCGCCATGCAACGTTTCAAGCGCATGCGAAGTTTACAGAAATTCGCCTCCGTCCATTCCTCCGTCTACAATCACTTCTACCTGGAAAGGTCGCTCGCCGGCAGAGATACCTTCAAGTTGACGCGCAGCGCTGCTCTTGCCGAGTGGCGTCAACTTTGTTCCGGATAGGTTCACGGTTTCACGGCAAACTGTGACTGGTTCGAATTCGCCTGACAGCAGCCCGTCGAATGTCCGCTTCGAGCCCAAACCTACTAATTGCTGCATCTGCCGCGAACGTCAGCTTTTGAAACACTTTCCAAGAAACAGAAACCGATTTTCGCGAAATCACGGCAAACAGCATGAACAGTTTATCGACACTTGGAAACCCGCCTGCCAGACACCGTGTTGTGTCAAGTCCGTTTGGCCGCGATCCACGCTGATTTTGATGACACTGAAAACGCTAAGAAAGCGGTAGAGGCCGTTCTTTCAATCGATCCGCAATTTTCAGTTCAAACCTATAGACGTTCAAGAAAGTTGCAGTGAATGTCTGCTTCGAGCCCAAAGCTGCCGTTTTTCCAACCCTTACTTACTGCTCCACGGCGACGGCTTCTCTGAGCGCGACAGTTTTGCTACGCGCCGTCAGAACCTTGGTATTTTTCCCAAAAGGCTTCTGCGCTTAGCGTCCGAAAATCTTGAAGCGCTGCGTAGAGGGCCGCATGTGGCCAGTCCCACCAGGCCAGAGCGATCAGTCGTTCCGCGATTTCAGGTGGTTGACGAAGGCGCAATGGTTTAGCCGGAGTACCTCCGACAATGGTATAGGGTTCTATGTCCTTGGTCACAACAGCGCCCGCCGCGACGACAGCGCCGTGACCCAATGTGACCTCTGGTTTCACCATGACACCTACACCGACCCACGTGTCATGGCCGATGGTGGCGGTGTGGGACGTGCGGTGAGCAAAGAATGCTTCGTCGCGCCCAGCATCATGCCAATAGTTGTCAGAACGATACTTAAAGTGATGCAAAGAAGCGGTGTGCAGGGGGTGGTCTGTTGCGCCGATGCGCGTAAAGGCTGCGATATTGGCAAATTTGCCAATTTGGGCATTCGCGATGTCAGCGTAACGGTCGCAATAGCTGTAGTCGCCAAAAACCGAATTGTTAATGTGCGAGCCTTTGCCGATCTCGACAAATGCGCCAATGCCACTGTCTGTAATTACGCAATCAGGATGAATAAAGGGTGTGTCTGCCGAGAGTTTGGGCATAGTTTTGTCGTCCAACATTAGTCCTTTCTTCCGATCAATTTGCCGCGCAGCCATCCCGAGAACCAATCCATAAACATCACCATTAAGATGATCAGGACGATGTAATAGGCGACCTCTTCCCAATCCTTCTGGGTCTGGATAGCCTGAGTCAGCATAAGGCCGATGCCACCACCGGTGATTGCCCCAATGACAGTGGCCGAACGCGTGTTGGACTCCAGGAAGTAGAAGATCTGCGCCAGAAGCACCGGAACCACCTGTGGGATCACGCCAAAGCGGTAGCGTTGCAGCGGTTTGGCCCCGGTCGAGGAAACGCCTTCGATCTGCTTCTGGTCCACGTTTTCTAATGCTTCGGAGAAGATCTTACCGAACGTGCCGGTGTCCGTGATCAGAATTGCCAGTGTTCCTGTCAGCGGTCCCGGCCCGAAAGCGCGTACCAGGACAACGGTCCAGATCAGCGCATCGACCCCGCGTACAAAGTCAAAAACCCGCCGCGTGCTCGCCCGTAGCAGCATAAATGGCGAAAAACGCTTGGCTGCTAAAAAGGCCAGAGGCAGAGCCAGGATCGCGGCCCCCATCGTGCCAAGGAAAGCCATCAGGATCGTTTCACCTATCGCCCAGGCGACATCCTTGTGCCGCCACATCTTGTTGTTCCACCAATCGGACACTGCCCCAGCAAAGTTGCTGCGCTCGAGGTCCAATCGTTCGCCAAACAGTATCGAACCAAGGCTTTGGCCGTGGTACGGACTGTCGAGGGTGAACCAAAATAGCTCCCATCCGGGGAAATAGTTGAACACTTCGGTGCGCGCACCGGTCAGCGTAATCCGGCCCTCTTGCGTCGTGATCCCGATGCGGCGGTTTGAGGCTGAAATCCAATCGGGCAAGTCTTCCCGCAGGTTACTGGTTAGGCTGCGCCCCTCGGCCTGCACTTCGATCAAGGGAAAACCGGGCACCTCGATCTCGGTCCGGTTTTCCGGCAAGTAGCGCACAATATTGTCGCCACCCAGATCGATAGTGATCACTTCGTCGCCACTGACCCAATCCGGGTGCTGACCTGCGGGGTAGCGGCCTTTACGCTCGCCCTCGACAGCATAGCTTATCTCGCCGGAATGGTTGTCGCGTGTGACGTGAACCTTGTGCGACCAACTGTCAGAGGCGAGCGTGACTGCGTTGTCGATATTGGCCCGCTGCGCGAGCCCGGGAATATCGAAGACAAAGAAAATACAGACCAAATAGGCGAAAATAACTGCCGGGATGCCGAAGCCGATGAGCCGCTTGCGTTGAAATAGCTTGTCGGCCGTGTGTTTGGTCAGGCTTAGATCGGTCGCTGTCATTGGCCTTGCCCCTCTGTCAATCGGTTGCGGTAGCGGCTGGAGACCTGATCAAAGAACACGATGGTTCCGAACAGTAATATGAAGATCGCTGCGGCTTCGTCAAACCGGCCAGGGCCCCAAGCCATGGCATTGCGCAGCTCGTAGCCAATACCTCCCGCACCAACAAAGCCAAGGATGGCGGACGCGCGAATGTTGATCTCGAACCGCAGCAAAGAATAACTAATGTAGTTAGGCGCGACCTGCGGCAACACGCCCAAGAGCATGCGCTGCGACCATGTCGCACCCGTCGAAGCAAGACCCTCAACAGGCTTGAGATCAGCATTTTCAGCGACCTCGGAGAACATCTTTCCCAGTGCGCCTGCCGTGTGGAAGGCAATGGCAATCATAGCCGGCACCGGGCCGCCGCCGAGGACGAAAATCAGAACAAGCGCGATCACGATCTCAGGCACCGCGCGCATGATATCCGAGATGCGCCGAAAGAGCGGGATCAGGCGCGGCCATTTACCCAGACCGCGGGTGCCCAGCAAAGACAAAAAGATGCCGCCGACGAGGCCGATCAGGGTCGAGACTGCGGCGATGTTGATGGTTTCTACAAGAGCCGGAAAGCTTTTTGCGATCAAACCGGGCAGATCGGCGCGTTTTTCCCATGCCTCGGACAGCACGTCGGCCGGATAGTGGCCGATTTGGTGTAGTCCTTCCCAGAAACCGCCCGCATTGCGGTCATCAGCGATGTTGAAGCCCGAGACCATCAGGACGACGAAGATCAGTATGGTCAAGCCGCCATAAAGTCTACGCCGCTGAATCTGCGCCATATAGCTCGACTGGATATTGCCCACGCTTTGCGGTGCGCCGCCTGCGGAAATGTCTGCCATTTTGTCCCCGGAAAAAAGAATCCCGACAGGCCCTAAGACCTGTCGGGTGCGTCATGGAAATGACTTAGCCACCGATTTTTGCTTTGCGCGCTTCGACGATCGAGATGTAGGTGTCGTGGGTCACCGGCTGGAAGCCCAGCGTGTCGCCGGCAGCCACGCCATAGGCGCAATCGGGATCGGTTTCGAACAGACCATCGACCAGCGCGGTCATGGTAGCTTTCACGTCTGCTGGCAGGGCCTTGCGCAGAACGATTGGACCTTCAGGGATCACTTTGGATTTCCAGATTTGGACCATGTCATTCATGTCGACGAGGCCCGCGTCCACGGCTTTGCGCAGCGCGCCGGAGTTGTAGCCGTCTTCCCAGTTGCCCTGACCGTCAGCCCAGGTCACACCGCCATCAATGTCACCGTTGTTGACTGCAACGATGGTTTGCTCGTGGCCACCCGTGAATTTCACTTCGCCGAAGTAATCACCGGATTCCATGGTCACGCCGTCTTTGTACTGCGGGATCTCGATGGACGGTATCAGATAGCCCGACGTGGAGTTCGGGTCGCCAAAGCCAAAGACTTTGCCTTCCATGTCATCGAGCGACGCAATGCCGCTGTCTTTGCGGGCGAACCCGATCGAGTGATAGCCAACCGAGCCGTCAACGTTCACTTTGATCAGAACAGGCTCAACTGCGTCCGTGTCTTGCAGGTAAGTCGCGGCGTAGGACGATGCGCCCAGCCATGCCATGTCGATCGTTCCGCCCAGCAAGCCCTGTATCACGCCGTTGTAATCGGCAGGGGCAAACAGCTTGGTTTCTACGCCAAGAGCTTCAGTCGTGTAGTCGGCCAGACACTGATAGGAGTTCATGCGGTCTTGTGCGTTTTCGCCACCCAGAATGCCGATGCGGAATTCCGTGATGCCGTCAGCGAAGGCGGCTCCGCTCAGAGCAGTTGTGGCGGCAAGCGCCAATGCGAGGGTCTTTTTCATCTTCGTCTCCGTTGGGTTGATGAAGGTGGCCCGCGAAAGGCGCGGGTGACAGCTGGCTCAGGCGTAGACTTTATGGGCCTCTGGCATGTCCAGTGTTTCAATTTCGGTGGATGTAGCGGCTTCGGAAAAATCTGCGCCTGCCCCATATATTTCGCGAGCCACACCGGTGGTCAGCTGCGCAGGCGCGCCATCAAATACGATCCGTCCGTCGCGCATTCCGATCACCCTGTCGCAATACCGGCGCGCGGTATCCAGTGTGTGCAGGTTGGCAATAACTGTCCGACCGTCTTGTTCGTGAATGTCGCGAAGCGATTGCATGACCACTTGGGCGTTCATCGGATCGAGCGAGGCAATCGGTTCATCTGCCAGAATGATCTTGGGGTCCTGCATCAGCGCACGTGCAATGGCGACGCGCTGTTGCTGACCGCCGGACAGCGCCTCGGCGCGTTTGGGCGCTTGGTCGGCAATGCCAAGCCGGTCAAGGATATCGATTGCTTGGTGGATGTCTAACTGAGGGTACAGGTTAAACATCGTCGCCAAAGTGCTGCGCTTGTTCAAAGTACCGTGCAACACGTTCGAAACCACATCCATGCGTGGGACAAGGTTGAACTGTTGAAAGATCATCGCGCATCGCGATTGCCAATCCCGCTTGGCCGCGCCTCGAAGAGCTGTGATGTCTTCACCTTCAAAAGTAATGGTCCCGCTGGTCGCATCACTGAGGCGATTGACCATCCGAAGCAGGGTGGATTTACCAGCCCCGGAACGGCCGATGACCCCGATCATTGTTGGCTGGTTAACGGAAATGTTGGCTGCATTTACAGCCGTCTTGTCTCCGAACCGTTTGGTCAGCGCGTCGATCTTTAACATATCGCCCCCTTGTTTGAGGGGCTGATATTGGCGCTACACTACATCCGTGTGACGGATTTGATTCAGTTTTTTGGCATTTGCACAGCCGATTTGTGACAGCCAGTTTTCTCTCTCCAGGCCGGCACTGATCAGAACAAGTTCTTTTTTTTAAAAGTTATATCCTCGGGGCGTCACAAACCTGTTACATTTGTAAACCGATCCGACAATGGAGCAAATATGCGCACACGTTCCCGTTTGATAGTGGCTGTTTCATTGGCCCTACCGACACTCGCCAGCGCGAAAATGGAAGATGTTAGCTGCGATGACAGCGCGCGCATGACGAACATGCTGACTGAGGTTTTGGGTGCTGAACGCCAGGGCATCGGCCTACGCGATCCGGAAACCATGTTGGAAGTTTGGGTTACCCGCAAAAGCGGCGATTGGATGATTGTCCAGAACTACGCAAACGGCACATCTTGCATAGTCGCCATGGGCGAACATTGGGAAGCCGCCGAAACGGGGCCTGCCTAAGTCAAAGCTTCTTCTTGACCTTATACAACGAGGCCTAAGACTTTGCCAACCTATCCAGAAGAAGTTTGATTTTACGTGCCTCAAAATCCTGTTGCCAACTATTGCGAATGTCTGCTTTCCGTCTTTGGCAGCTCTCCGCTGCGCTCGCTAAGCACACAGAGCGGACCTTAGCTCAAAGAAATCGAACGGCAGCTTCGTCAGCAGAGCAAACGATCGGTCAAATTTTTCGAGCGTCCGCTTCGAGCCCAGCGCCGACCTTGACCGATGTTTTTTACTTGGCTCATGCATCACTCGCGAACAACACAAACTGGACGTTGGGCATATGGAAGAACAAAGGCGAGATAGCGGACGGGGCAGTCATCTGTCGTAGCGCCGAGAACTGACGCGCCGGAAGCATGGACACTCCACGCGTCTGGATGTAGCGCGAGACAAACCTTTGCCCGGAACCAAAATGACGGAAACGACATATCCTAGCACTATCCGATCGCACCGCCATGCCGACATTGCCGTCCATGCGTTCGGGCTGGTAGCGATCCTGACGGCCGGGGGAGTACTTCTTTCAAAATCAATCCTCGGCCTCGAACCTAAACTGGTTCTCGCGGTCGTGGTTTACGTGCTTTGTGCGCTGTCATCCAATCTAGCATCCGTCGCCTATCACTTTTCCACGTGGCACCACGGGCGCAAACTGATGCGGCGCATTGATCACGCCGCGATCTACCCCAGCATTTCGGGTACCTTCACACCCTTTTTTGTCTTGGCAGGCACGACATGGACGATGGCCTTGCTGTGGATTTGTTGGGGGCTGACAGCCGTGGCTATCTGGAACAAGATCACGAACGAAGCGGTCAAGTCACGATGGTCAACTGCATCCTACCTTGGACTGGGCGCAATTGGGTTGAGTGCCCTTCCAGACCTCACGAATGTACCCATCACAACATTGTGGTGCATTTTGGCTGGGTCCTCCGCCTACGTCATTGGAACGGTGTTTTACGCCCAAAAAACTATGCCTTACCGGTATGCTGTTTGGCACACATGGGTAAATATTGGTGGAGCACTGATGTTTGCGGGCATATGGTTCGCCCTATCCACTCAATGGTAAATATGTAGAGGCAGGGACCAACAGTTTCGCAACCGGTATGTTGGATAATGCCGCGGAATAATAGGCCTGCTTTGGGCTTATAGGACCTGTTATGTCTCACCGCAGAGAACGGCTGCGTTGAGCCCTTAAGGAGCGATGCAAAGTCCGCTATGCGGATGACTCCGCCCTTCGATCTTCTGGCACTTAGGTCAACTATATGCTTTTCGCAGCCGCTGAAAAAAACACCACCAGCCGAGAGCGGAAATTCGCTGCGTTCCGTCTGCACGTCCGCTTTCGCCGCAACTGATGAAAGATACTCGGAGCGCAGCTCAGGTTAAACAGCAAATACGCAAAGCGTCTAGAATCGCGGCGTGCATATTGCGGCCTGTGATCGCGTCACCAATTCGAGCCAGATAGAACTGGCCATCCGGCTCCTCGTCTCTGAACGGGAATGAACCATTGATCAGCGCCTTGTGATCGACCTGCCCAAGGTTTCGCGAACCTGGCTTTAGATCGTGATAGAGCGCGTCCGTCGGGATTAGACCATGTTCGACAACCACGTGGTCGACAAGACGCTTGGTGATATCACCGGTCAAGATATTGCGCAGGCTGGCGCACACCCGTTTTCCCTCTTGGCTTAGAGCACGGAGTTCGTGGAGGCAGGTAAATGTCACCCCGTTTGCTGCTAGATCGCGCAAAGCAACGGCAGAGGTCGTTGGGCCAAGGTCATGCAGAAGCGCACGGTCGGGGGTCACAAGTTCGACGCTGTGGCCGGCGCCTGCCAACGTGTCGGCCGTGACTGCCGCGGGATGGTCTCCGACCTCGTCGAACAATAGAACTTCGCCCGAGACACGTGCTTCTCCGGACAGAACCTCCCAGCTGGAGAGCGCCAGATCGCCGCCCGGAATGGATAATGGCTCGGGCCATCCGCCGGTAGCAACTATGACCAACTCCGGGAGTTCTCTTAGCACGTCACTGGCCTCGACATAGGTATTCATGCGGAGATCAACATCGAGGGCGGTCACCTCGGAAATCAACCAATCGGCAACACCCCATACCTGCCTACGTGTCCCCCCCTTGGCTGCCAAAACAAGCTGCCCGCCCAGTCGATCTGATGCCTCGAACAAAACCACATCGTGACCGCGCAAGGCACTGACCCGCGCCGCCTCCAGCCCACCAGGCCCGCCACCGACGACAACCACCTTCTTTCGGGTGCGGCTGGCAGGAATAACATGGGGTAAAGTTTGCTCCCGCCCGGTGGCGGCATTGTGTCCGCACACGGCAGGCTTGCCCTGATTGACGCGGTCTACGCAATACCCGAGGCCAACACAGGTGCGGATACGTTTCTCTTCCCCGCGTGCCAGTTTTGCGACCAAATAAGGATCAGCCATTTGGGCGCGCGTCATGCCGACAAGATCGACATGACCGCCGGTAACCGCGTGTCGGGCCGTTGCAATGTCCGCGATGCCGCCTGCATGCAGGATCGGCAAATTGACGGCTTCGCGGATGCGCCCGGCCACAGTAATATGCGGGGCAGCTGGCAGACCCATTGGGCGCACCCATTCAGCAAGACCAAGGTCATCGTAGGGCGCCCCGACCAAGATGTTGAGCAGGTCGACATGGCCACTTTCTTCCAGCATCCGGGCGGCGGCAACGCAATCCACGGCGCTAAGCCCGCCCTCTATCAACTCATCGCCGGTGATACGCATGGACAGTATGAACTTTGGACCAACCTCTGCGCGCACCGCATCCAAAACCTGCAGGGTCAGGCGCATGCGGTTTTTCAACGTTCCACCAAAGGCATCGTCGCGTTGGTTGGTAAGCGGAGAAAGAAACTGGCCCAGCAAATGCGAATGGGACAGAAGCTCGATTCCGTCGAACCCGCCCTGCTGACAACGTCGCGCCGCAGCGGCAAAATCGCAGACCACTCGTTCAATGTCCTCTTGTTCCATTGCTTTGGGAAAGGCACGGTGCGCGCGCTCGCGCACGCCGGATGGCGCCAAAACCGGCAGCCAATGACCGTCATCCCAAGCGGTTCGACGCCCCATATGGGTGATCTGGCACATGACCGCGGCCCCGTGCGTGTGAACGCCATCCGTAAGCTTCCGAAACCACGGAATGATACTGTCATTGCCAGCATAGAGCTGGCCAAAAACCGAAGGGCTGTCGGGGGCAATATTGGTTGACCCGCCGATCATGGTCAGGGCTACACCCCCCTTAGCCTTCTCTTCGTGATACAGCCTGTATCGGTCTCGAGGGTGACCGTCTTCGACATAGTTGGGTGCATGAGATGTACTGACGATGCGGTTGCGCAGCGTCAGGTGCTTGAGCTGAAACGGATCAAGTAGTTTCGCCATGATCAATTCCCTTCGGTAACCACACATAGCCCCGGGTCGGGCCCGTTTGCCGCCTTCTGTGACTGACGACGTTTGCTGTCAAAGTTATGCTACTTGGGAAGTACGGGGAGAGAGGTCACTAATTCCGACACTGATCCACAAAATGACGACCAGACTAAGAAATGCAATTGCAGTAACTTCTTCGGACAAGGGAGACCGGACTGTACCGTTCATCTTGGTATGGCCTAGCAAGAGCTGGACCGCTTTGAGGTTGCCGGTTTTCTCCTAGATTTGGGTGACTTTCTTGCGCCTCATTGAATGGGTTCCGTTTGCGCTTGCTTCCAGGCCGATCGATGTAAACTTACCTCGAACAATCCGCGCATTTTTGACGCGTCGAGATGTGTAATCTTTCGTGGAATTCGCCAAGCCAAAGGTACTCTGAAACGACCTTGAGTTCATCTTCCATCCATTTCTGGACAGAGGCACAGGTGCTCTCGGATATCTCGAAGCGCACAGGTTTCTGCGTCTTGCTGTGCAATATCGAAGACCTGCTGCACGAGCGAGGCATCGACGTGAGCCACGAAACTGTCCGATATTGGTGGAACAGGTTCGGTCCGGTGTTTGCTTCTGAGAGCCGAAGAAATCGTATTCAGCAATTGAAAGCATACTCCAAATGGAAGTGGCATGTGGACGAGATTTTCGTGAAGGTGAATGGCAAGCGGCATTATCTTTGGCGGGCTGTTGATCGCGACGGCCAAGTGCAGGAAGCCGTTGTCACCAAACGCCGAAACAAAGCCGCAGCACTGAAACTCCTCAAGAAATTGATGAAGCGACACGGTAAAGCGGAAAACGTCGTCACGGATCGCTTCGCATCAGGCCGCTCTCAGGAAGCTTGGCGCTACCGAAAGACAACAGGCGGGAAGGTGGCTCAACAACCGCGTTGAGAACTCGCACCTGCCGTTTCGACGAAGAGAACGCGCCATGCAGCGTTTCAGGCGCATGCGAAGCTTGCAGAAATTCGCGCCCGTCCATTCCTCCGTCTAAAACCACTTCAACCAGGAAAGATCACTAACCAGCGGAGACACATTCAAGCTGACACGCACCGCCGCTCTCGCCGAGTGGCGCGAACTTGGTATGGCATAAAGGGCAGCTATACTGGCCTAACTGAGACTGGTTCGAATCCCGTCTGACAGCACCCTGGCAAGTTAGTCATCCCCACGGGCAAGCCCTGGTTTGATGAGTTCCGCAGGGAACTGCCGGCGTTTCCTGATGCTCTCAAAGATGATCAGGTGGATGCACTAATCCAGTTCGCCGAATACATGCGTCGAAGCCAAGAGACTTATCTCGACACTGCTCTTTATACCGGTTGCCGCCAAGGCAACTATCGACCCGAACGACCAAGAAGGGAAGATCGCATGCGGTTCTGACTTAACGCGAGAGCGCTTTCCAGCGACCTGGGAGTGGGTATCAAAGCTTCGAACTCATACGACAGCGATGAAGCGCAAAGCTGCCGTTAGGGCAAATTGCATCGAAGGTCTGCACCGAATCCAAAGGCGACTTAGGTGATAAGCGCAGCATTTGTCGTTTAAGGCGGGAAGCGGTCATTCCCTGCGATTGCGGAATCACGTGGTTCTTGCTGTCAAAGTGGACATTCGATTTCGCATCGTCGATGGAATTGCAATTCGACCACCCAGATCAGGAGGTTAGCCCAAAAAAAATCTAAAGAGTCGATCGAATGTGCCACGCCAGCGCTGATGCCAGATTTCTTTGATGGCAAGTAGAAAAACTGTGCAGACGCTCCGCTGCATGTAAAAATATGCTGATAAATTAGGCAAACTGGCAGCCTGATGAAACGCTTAGTGGCCTTGGAATTGCGATCGATGAAGCTTGGGCTCACTTGGGTGCCTATGAAACAACACCTTACTGTCGTTGTCGTCGAGCAGAATCAAGAACGTGCTTTTGCAATTGTGGACGCCTTAAAAGAGTCTGGAGACGTAGACGTTTCTGTAATCGGCAATTTCTCCGGACTGGCACGTAGAATTGCAATGCATAGCCCAGACATCGTTCTGATCGACATAGACAATCCATCGCGGGATATGCTGGAAGAGTTGACCGTTGCCTCCGGTCCGATGGAGCGACCGGTGGCAATGTTCGTCTCGGGCGCTGCGGGCGGATTAGCGAAAGCCGCCGTTGAGGCAGGGGTATCAGCCTATGTAGTCGATGGCCTGCAAGCCGAGCGCATCAAACCTGTGATCGATACCGCCATCGCCCGGTTTCAGGTACTACGCCAGATGAGGACCGAACTGGCCGAGACCCGCCGTGCGTTGGAAGAACGCAAAGTGATTGATCGTGCCAAAGGGTTGTTGATGAAAGCCAAGGGTGTGTCTGAAGACGAGGCCTACGGCCTGCTGCGAGAAACAGCGATGAACCAGAACCGCCGGGTTGCAGATGTGGCTGAAGCCTTGGTCACGGCTTCGGGTTTGTTGTCATGAGAACTGTAACCTTGCCTGTCGCCTATATGCCTTTGGTTGACGCGGCCCCGTTGATTGTCGCGCGCGAGATTGGGTTCGACCATGCCGAAGGCGTGTCGCTGGACCTGCGACCAGCCCCGTCATGGTCTTCTCTGCGCGATATGCTAGCCTTCGGGCATGTGGACGCGGCGCATTTGTTGTCACCTATAGGCTGGCTTGCCAATTCCGCCAACGTTGCGCGCAAGTTGGCCGACTTTCAGCAAATCGTAGTGGCGTCGCCTGATTTGGTTGAGCAACTTGGACGGCCAGACCATCCGGAACGATTGGCAGCGTTTCCGTTCGTCGAACACAGAGCCCTGCCAAACCCACTGAGTTGGAAGTTTAGTAAAGCAACCGGTGAAACCTGTGACGTAAAAATGAACCCCGCGTTGCGAGCAGACGTAACACCAGCGATCAAGGTAATGGCAATCGAAGGGGCCGGGATCTCCATTCTGCCGGATTTTTTTGCTAAGAGAGAAATCGAAAACGGCACATTGATCCGGCTTGTTCGAGACTGGGCGCTTCCGACAGGAGGCATCTATGCCGTTTATCCTCCCACGCAGTTTCGATCAGCTGCTACAAAACGCTTTGCAGAAATGTTTGCAGAAAGACTTCGCAGCAGTCTGGCCTAAGAGAAGGGTGACGAAACTCAATTAACATTCGTGTCCGTCTAACATTGAAACGCGCGACCGCTAAGCAGAGCTTTGCTCGGTTGCCGCGAAAGTCGGCTTTGCCCGCTCAGTCGTCGTTAGCACCTTTCTTGGAACGTGGCGGCCGCGGAAACGAAGACGGATTCGCGTATCCACAAACGTGTCATTGGTCAAACCGGATCTTGACAACCTCAAAGCATAGATGAATGCATCCCTCCGTAAGCTTGGACGGCCATCTGGAGTGTTATTCTTACCGTCCGAAGCGGCGACGAGTATCTGAATGTTGTCTTCAGTTTCACCCGCTATGAAAGCAAGATACACCTCTCCCGGCTGGGTATCTTGCAGTCCAATCAAATTTCTGACCCAGTAGCAGCCATACACACAAGCATCGAGTTTATCAAATGCCAGCTGAAATTCGTTCGCAGCGAGCTCTTGCTGAGTTGGGTTGTACCATTCGCCCTTCAGGTTGTAGTTCGCAGCAGGGCAATCATCGATAGCCCAAGCGCTGCTCCCGATCCAAGAAGTTGCCAGCACGAAAATAGAAATGTGTTTCCTTCGCATCAATTCGTATTCTTCTTGGAATTGGATGTTTCCGAGATCTTTCCAGCTCGTTTTGACAGGGCGTTGTTAACTAAGGTAAACGCGACGACTGCCGAGGCAACGATCATAAGACCTTTCAATGAGGCATTGACTGGCACAGTTCGGATCAGTTGACCCAAAACACACCCAGGAAACAATCGCGGCAGCGAGGCCGCCGAAAAACGGGAAAATGCGTTTTGCGATCAAGAGTTGACACCTTTCTTGGAAGTCTGTTCCGCCAACTTTGATACAAGAAGGGTCGGGGGGCAATGTCAGTATCGAGTCCAAATTTTCGATTGCCCTTGAAGCCAACAAATGACGGCTTTCGGCTGAGCTGGTTATAATCCGTCGACATTAATTATGTAGAAGTGATGCTTGCTCAATTTGCAACTCTGGATCAGTCAAGCGCTTTGACATGTTTAACCGGTGCTGGAACTGCGCGAACAGCATCAGACTCTAACCTGTATCCTCAAGCTGCGGCTGAAAGGCTTGAGCTTGCCGTTGACCGACCATGGCAGCCACATTGTACCAATGATTGCCGACGATCCGATACACACCAAAAAACTAAACAATTTGCTGTTGGACTACTATGGAATCTACTTTCAGTTGAACAGTTTATCATCCGTCCCTGTGAGATTGATCGTTTGCACTCTACACCTTCACCAATGCATGGATCACCAGGAATTGATCACCTCGTGCGTGGACTTAACCCCCCTTGACCCCAATGTGAACTCAATCGCAGTGAATGGACGGGATGACGCGCACGCCCCGCTTGACTGCAGCCAATAACCAAACCTGGAGGCGATGATTGATGCCACAAGTGTCGAGTGTGATCCTGACGCTATTACAAGCCCTTTCTTATGCCTTCATCTTTGTCATCGGTCTGACGGTGCTTTGGATCGTGGTGATTTATTTCCGTGACAAGACCCAAACCAAGGGCACGTTGCGTCGCAACTATCCGGTGATCGCACGGTTCCGCTATTTCTTTGAGCACATGGGCGAGTTCCTTCGTCAGTATTTCTTTGCACAGGACCGCGAAGAGATGCCGTTCAATCGGGCCGAACGGTCCTGGGTATACCGTGCCGCCAAAAACGTGGATTCCACCGTGGCCTTTGGCTCGACCCGTGATTTGCGCCCTACCGGGACGGTTTATTTTGTGAATTGCCCGTTTCCAACGCTGGAACAGGACGCGCAAGAGCCGTCAGCCGTGACCATCGGACCATTTGCGCAACACCCATATACTACCGATTCCGTCTTTAACATTTCCGGCATGAGCTATGGGGCAATCTCGGTTCCGGCCGTGCGGGCTTTGTCATCGGGTGCAAAAGCGGCGGGTATCTGGATCAACACTGGCGAGGGTGGCCTGTCGCCCTATCACTTGGAAAGCGGCGCGGATATCGTTTTCCAGATCGGGACCGGCAAGTTTGGCGTACGCAAACCGGGAGGCGGTTTTGACGAAGACAAGCTGCGCGCAGTTGCGGCCCATGACGCCATAAAGATGTTTGAGATCAAGTTGAGTCAGGGCGCCAAGCCCGGCAAGGGCGGTATTCTGCCCGGCGCCAAGGTCACCGAGGACATTGCTGCCATTCGCGGTCTGAAGGTCGGTCAGGATGCCATCAGCCCTAACCGACACCCCGAAATCAACAGCGTGGGCGATCTGTTGGACATGATAAGCCATGTGCGCGAAGTGAGCGGCAAGCCGGTCGGCTTCAAAGCGGTTATCGGCGCTTACGGATTCTTCGAAAGCCTGTGCCAGGAAATTCTCAAGCGCGGTCCAGAAAGTGCACCAGATTTCGTTACCATCGACAGCTCTGATGGCGGCACGGGCGCTGCCCCGATGAGCCTGATCGACAATATGGGCATGCCTCTGCGTGAAAGCCTTCCGCTGACGGTGGATATGCTCAGGAAGTACGGGCTGAAAGATCGAGTGATGGTCTGCGCCAGCGGCAAGATGATCAACCCGTCCGAAGTGGCATGGGCCTTTTGCACAGGTGCTGATTTTGTGAACTCAGCGCGGGGATTCATGTTCGCGCTAGGCTGCATTCAGGCCCTGCAGTGCAACAAGAATACATGTCCCACGGGCATCACGACCCACAATCCAAAACTGCAATTCGGGCTTGATCCCGTCAGCAAGGCGGAACGTGTCGCCAGCTATGCTAAGAACATGAAAAAAGAGATTGGGATCATCGCTCACAGTTGCGGTGTGGCCGAACCGCGTCTGCTGAAACGATGTCATGCGCGCATCGTTCTGGACAACGGACGCTCGGCATCGATGGATGACCTTTACCCGAAACCACAACAAATGCAGGCAGCTGAATAAACTTATCTGTATAATCAAAGGACACGGCAGCCCCGGCTGCCTGCGGGGCGGCCATTCGCGTTGACCCCGCAAACATCAGGAGATCACATGTCACCTTCAACACCTATCGCAACAATCCCAACCAAAGCCTCGGACCTGTTGGTCGCCGCGCTTGAGGCCGAGGGTGTTGAATACATCTTTGCAGTTCCGGGCGAAGAAAATCTGGACGTTCTGGAATCGCTCAGAACCTCAAAGATTGAGCTGGTGCTAACGCGTCACGAACAGGGCGCGGCCTTCATGGCAGCCACCTATGGACGCCTGACGGGCAAGGCCGGGGTCTGCATGGCAACGCTGGGGCCCGGGGCCACAAACTTTGCCACACCGGCGGCCTATGCACATCTGGGCGGTATGCCGCTGATCATGATCACCGGTCAAAAACCGATCAAGAAATCCAAACAGGGTCAGTTTCAGATCATCGATGTGGTGGGCCTGTTCGCACCAATCTGCAAGATGTCCAAGCAGATCGTGCACGGCAACACCATCCCGTCCCTGATCCGCGAAGCGTTTCGCGTCGCTCAAGAGGAACGCCCCGGCGCGGTGCTGCTGGAACTTCCCGAGGATATCGCAGCCGAGGAAACCGACGAACCTGTGCTGAAACCACATCCGCGCCACTATGCCGTGGCCGGTGACACGGTCCTCAACGAAGCCGCAGATCTGATCCGGGCGGCGAAGATGCCGCTGCTGCTGTTGGGAGCTGGGGCCAATCGCAAACACGCGCGCAGTGCCCTCAGCCAGTTTGTGAAAGACACGCAGATTCCGTTCTTCAACACACAAATGGGTAAGGGCGTGGTGGACGAACGCTCTGATCTATTCCTTGGCACGGCTGCGTTGTCGGACGGAGATTACCTGCACTGCGCCATCGACCGAGCCGATCTGATCATCAATGTGGGCCATGACGTGGTCGAAAAGCCGCCCTTTTTCATGGAGGAAGGCGGCACCAAGGTGATCCACGTGAACTACAAGGCCGCACAGGTCGATCAGGTCTATTTCCCTCAGGTCGAGGTGGTCGGGGATCTGGCACAATCGATTGCGCGGCTGGGCGAAAAGCTGGGCGGGCCGTTGGATTTTGATCGCGCTTATTTTGAGCGCGTCAAACGGGAAACCGACCTGCACACCTCGGCGGGGGCAGATGATCCACGATTCCCGGTGATCCCGCAGCGCTTTGTTGCGGATACGCGCAAGGTTATGGGCGATTGCGACATCATCGCGTTGGACAATGGTATCTACAAGATCTGGTATGCGCGTAATTATCTGGCGTATCAGCCCAACACAGTGTTGCTGGATAACGCGTTGGCCACGATGGGGGCGGGGCTGCCCTCAGCCATGATGGCCGCCAAACTCTATCCCGAACGCCGGGTCATGGCGATTTGCGGCGATGGCGGGTTCATGATGAACAGCCAGGAGATTGAAACCGCAGTCCGGCTAGGTCTGAACCTTGTGGTCACGGTGCTCAATGACAGTTCATACGGCATGATCCGGTGGAAGCAGTCACATGCCGGGTTTGATGATTGGGGGCTGGAATTCAACAATCCCGATTTTGTGCAATATGCCAACAGCTATGGCGCAACTGGCCACCGAATTGAACGCACCGAAGATCTGGTTCCAACCTTTGAGGCCGCATTTGCCGCTGGCGGTGTACATCTGGTCGACCTGCCGGTGGATTACAGCGAAAACCAACGGGTATTGATTGACGAGCTGGCCGCCAAGGTGTGCTTGATATGAGCGGTATCGTAGATGTCGTAAACCCATACAGCCTGCAGTCGATCGGCAGCGTCGAAACCCGTTCGTGGGCTGAGATCGAGCCCATGTTAAGCACCGCGCAGGATCTTCACCGCAATCGTGATGGTTGGCTGCCCGCCTATCAGCGGATCGAAATTCTGAAAGAAACCGCGCGGCTGATGTCTGACCGGGCCGAAGAACTGGCGTTTCTGATCGCCAATGAAGGCGGCAAACCCCTTGTCGATGCCCGTGTCGAGGTCAAGCGCGCCATCGACGGGGTCGAGCTGTGCATTCATGAGATTGGACAGATGACAGGGCGCGAAATCCCGATGGACCTGACCGATGCCGGGGCAGGACGTGTCGCGTTTACGCAGCGCGAACCGATTGGTGTCGTGGTTGCGGCAAGCGCGTTCAACCACCCGCTCAACCTGATTGCGCATCAGGTTGCCCCGGCAGTGGCCACCGGATGCCCGGTGATCGTCAAACCCGCTTTGGATACACCCATGTCCTGTCAGGCCTTTGTGGATATCTTGCATCAGGCCGGTCTGCCCGCCGAATGGTGTTGCTTTGCCCCCTGCCAAAATGATGTGGCCGAGACATTGATTACCGATCCCCGCGTCGGCTTTTTCTCGTTCATTGGCTCGGCGCGGGTGGGTTGGATGTTACGTTCCAAACTGGCACCCGGCACACGTTGTGCGTTGGAACATGGCGGGGTTGCGCCTGTAATTGTGGATGACACCGCCGACATTGATGCGATGATCCCATCCCTAACCAAGGGGGGATTTTATCATTCCGGACAGGTCTGTGTTTCGGTTCAGCGGGTTTTTGCACCGACCGGATCAGCCGTAGAGATCGCTCAAAAACTAGCGGATGCGGCGGCGGCACTGACGGTTGGGGACGCCACCGACCCCAATGTCGATTGCGGCCCCCTTATTCGCCCGACCGAAGTTGACCGCGTCGAACAATGGGTGGACGAGGCGGTTCACGGCGGTGCGACGCTGCTGACCGGTGGAAAACGACTTGGCCCGACAACCTATGCCCCGACTGTCCTGCTGAATCCGTCTTCTGATGCCCGAGTCTCAACGGCGGAAGTTTTTGGGCCGGTTGTCTGTGTCTTTGGCTATGACGCACCGGAGGATGCCTACAGGGCCGCGAATAACTTGCCATTTGCCTTTCAGGCTGCGGTCTTTACCAAAAACTTGGGCACGGCGATGCAAGCCATTCAGCGCCTGGATGCCACAGCGGTTATAGTCAACGATCACACTGCGTTCCGGGTCGATTGGATGCCCTTCGCGGGCCGCCGACAGTCAGGCTACAACACAGGTGGGATCGGCTATACGATGCACGACATGACACAGGACAAGATGGCTGTGATCAGGATATGAGGTCAATGTTAAACCGGTCATTGGTGCAACTCCAGAGAATTAACGGTTTGTTCGCAGAGCCGACATCAGGCGCTCCTTATTGCTGACCCTTCAAAAACTCTACAGGTAGAACGATGCGTTCAATTGGACGTCCACATTCTGGGCAGCGTAAACGCACTTCACAGCTGCGTTCGTTCATTCGGTCGAAGTCTTTTTCTTTCTGCGGGAGAAGCTCGACAGTTCCGCAACTATCGCAAATAAAACCCACCTGCATTATTCCCTTGGTCGCAATCACCAGATCAACATCGAACGACGGGAGTGCAGCCGTGAGCGGGTCAGACGGCGGTAGTTAAATGAGTCAGACTAGGGGCGGGGCAGGGTTCGCTTGGGTGACACCTGATTCACCTGCTACGTCGAATTGACATCGAAATTGGGAGGTGTCCCTCTGATCAAGGTTTGCCCGTGAACAATATGTGCCTAGATCAGGAAAGGGCCGGCCGCTACCAAAAATGTCTCCGGAAGAATGGGTGGAGAGCGGAAGTTCGCAGCAGCCGAACGGGGACTCAGATTGCAGGCGAAAGCCAGACCTTAAATTCGCAATACGATGATTGCTCTACATTGGAGAGAAAGGTTGCTTCAGCAAAAGGCCATCTAAACAATGCGGCATCAAAATACACTCCCGATCTTCTTACTTGGTGCTGTAAACTGGCTTGGTGATCAAAAAGCTGGCGGCGCAAGAAAAATGGTACTCGTGGAATTTCCTTGCAGAACTAACAGTACGGTGTTGAGATTGTTTCTGTCATTGGGAGGCTGGTCGGATATTGATTTGGCCAACGCAATTAGATCCACTAGCGACTTTGAGCGACCGCCTCTAACGACGAATTGACGAGTATCGCGCTGGGAATTTCGGCACGACACATAGGGGAGGAAAGAAATTGAAAAATCTGACGACAACGCTGGCGGGATCGCTGATAGCATTTGCGGCTTCGGTAAGTGCGGCCCAAGCTGAGAAGCTGACGTTTTACTGCTCGGCACAGGAAGATTGGTGTCAACTCATGGCGCGCAGTTTCGAGGATGCCACCGGCATAGATGTCAATATGACCCGCAAGTCGTCGGGCGAGACGTTTGCACAAATTCGCGCGGAAAGTTCTAACCCTAAAGGCGATGTATGGTGGGGCGGTACCGGTGATCCCCATTTGCAAGCTGCCGAAGAAGGCCTGACGATGGAATACGTGTCGCCGACGCGTGACCAGCTTCACGACTGGGCGATCTCGCAGGCTGAAAGTGCAGGTAACAAAACCATCGGAATTTATTCAGGCGCACTTGGCTACGGCTACAACTCCGACCTCTTGGCCGCGAACAGCCTGCCTGAGCCTGCATGTTGGAAAGACTTGCTGAAGCCCGAGTATAAAGGGCACGTGCAAATGGCGAACCCGAATTCCTCGGGCACCGCTTATACGACGCTTGCCTCGATGGTTCAGATATTTGGCGAAGACGACGGCTTTGAGTTCATGAAGGGCCTACATTCGAACATCAACCAATACACCAAGTCGGGTTCAGCCCCAATCAAGGCCGCCGGTCGGGGTGAGAACACCATCGGTATCGTCTTCATGCATGATGCGGTCAAGCAGGCCGTATCAGGTTTTCCGGTCAAAGTCGTGGCCCCATGCGAAGGCACAGGCTATGAGATCGGCTCGATGTCGATCATTGATGGCGCTCGAAATGAAGAAGAAGCCAAAAAGTTCTATGACTGGGCGCTCAGCCCCGAGGCCCAGAACCTTGCGCTTGAGGTTAACGCCTTCCAGGTTCCGTCCAACAAAAATGCGGAAACGTCTGAAAGCGCACCTGACATGAGCCAGATCAAGCTGATCGACTATGACTTCAAAAAGTATGGCTCGTCAGATGAACGCAAGCGTCTTTTGCAGAAATGGGACGAAGAGGTCTCTGTGCTACCTCAGTAAGTGACTGAAATCACGTCAAAAACGAACCACCCGGTTCTAATCTTCTGGATTGTTGCCGGGTGGATCGGTTTCTGCCTGCTGCCATGGTTTATGGTAGAGGATGGCATTTGGTCATTCGTATGGCTGGTCGACGGATATCCGTTCGACGAAGATTATGCGCCCGCCGCTTTTCTGGTCGGACAAGGCGAAAAGCTGTGGCTTACGCCGCTTTTGGTCCCGCTTGCGTTGCCTTTGTTGGTACTCGGCAAACCGAAGTCCGATCCGCAATACGCGCGCATCCTGATTTTGGCTGGTGCCTTGGGTTTTGGCTGGCTGATTGCGCAAGGGTTCTCAATTGGCATTCGCGGGTTCAATTTCGACTGGATGAATGCGCTGTTCGGAGAACCGAAGATCCGCCAGTTCGGCATGGGATACGGCGCGATGATCTGCGCCACAGCGTTCCTGTTCCTTTTAACTCAGGGTATTGCGGCGCGCGGAGCCATCAATGGCGACGTTTTCGTCGTCAGCGCTATTGGTGGCGTAATCACCATTGTTACAGTTTTCGTCTTCTTTCCAATTGCGAAGATGTTGTTTGCCGCCTTCGTTACTGAAGACGGTGCCTATTCAGTTTCGGTTTTTGCCTCGAAGTTCTTTGATGACCGACTTTGGGGCTTGGGTTGTTTTGCCGGTGCCAAATGTGGTGCCGCGTGGAACTCTCTGTTTCTTGCAATTCTTGTGGGTTTCATCACGACCGTGCTTGGCCTTTGTTTTGCGCTTGTCGTCACACGGTCGGGATTCCGCTTTAAACGCGGGATGCGCGCGTTGACGGTCTTGCCGATTATCACGCCGCCTTTCGTGATTGGTCTGGCACTGATCCTGTTGTTTGGGCTTTCCGGGTCGGTCACCAGATTTGTTGCCGAGATCTTTGGCGTGCAGCCGACGCGCTGGTTATATGGCATGCCCGGGGTGCTGATCGCTCAGACGCTGGCATTTACGCCAATCGCCTTTCTGGTCTTGATCGGGGTGGTAGAAGGGGTGTCACCATCGATGGAGGAGGCCGCCCAAACCCTTCGAGCCAATCGTTGGCAAACCTTCAAAACCGTGTCCCTGCCTCTGATGCGACCGGGCCTGGCTAATGCTTTTTTGCTGGGGTTCATCGAATCTATGGCCGATTTTGGCAACCCACTTGTCTTGGGCGGAAACTTCGATGTGCTTTCGACTGAGATATTTTTTGCCATCGTCGGTGCGCAGTACGATCAGGGCCGGGCTGCTGTTCTAGCCATGGTGCTCTTGTTCTTCACACTTTCTGCCTTCTATGCGCAGCGCGCGTGGTTGGGGAAAAAGAGCTATACCACCGTTTCCGGCAAAGGCGACGCGGGTGTACATCCCTTGATGCCAAGGGGCCTTGCCATACCGGTTCTGGGCATTGCAGTTGCCTGGGCGGTTTTCACTGCTGTGGTTTACGGGATGATCATCTACGGAAGTATTGTCGAACTGTGGGGCGTCGATAACTCGCTGACGTTCAAGCACTACGTCACTGCCTTTTCGGTCCGCTTCGAGGAAGAGGGTATTCGCTGGACCGGAGCCGCCTGGGACAGTTTCTGGACCACAATCACCATCGCCGGCATTGCCGCGCCTCTGACGGCCGCCGTGGGGTTGGTCACCGCCTATCTGCTAACGCGGCAAAGTTTTGCGGGAAAGAATGCGTTTGAGTTTGGCACGATGCTCTCTTTCGCTATTCCCGGCACCGTTATTGGCGTCAGCTATATTCTGGCATTCAATGTGCCCCCAATCGAGATCACCGGCACAGGCGTTATCTTGGTCGTCAGCTTTATCTTCCGCAATATGCCGGTTGGGGTTCGCGCGGGTATCGCGTCGATGTCGCAGTTGGACAAATCCCTCGACGAGTCCTCGCTAACGCTTGGTGCGAACTCGTGGCAGACATTCAGGCGAGTGATCCTCCCGCTTTTGCGGCCGGCAATCCTGGCTGCGCTGGTCTACAGCTTTGTCCGGGCAATGACGGCGATTTCGGCGGTGATATTCCTTGTTTCCGCCGAGTATGACATGGCCACCAGCTATATTATCGGTCGGGTCGAGAACAACGATTACGGTCTTGCAATCGCATACTCCACAACGCTGATCTTCGTGATGTTGGCGGCAGTCGGGATGTTACAAATCCTCGTAGGCCGTGTTCAGATTGGGCGACGTACACAACTCGGAGCAGAGAAAACGACATGACCGAAACGACTATAGCAAGTAAGGCCGCGCCTGTTCGTTTCGACGGTGTCTCGAAAGTGTTCGGCAAGGATGTGGTGGCCGTCGACAGCATCGATCTGCACGTCCAAGCGGGCAAACTGGTGACTCTGTTAGGCCCCTCAGGCTGCGGTAAAACGACGACGTTGCGCATGATCGCAGGTCTGGAAATGGCAACCTCGGGCCGAATTCTGATCGGCGACCGAGACGTGACCAAATTACCCGCTACCGACCGTGACGTGTCGATGGTATTCCAATCCTACGCGCTTTTTCCTCATATGAGCGTGCTAGAAAACGTCATGTATGGGTTGACCTTTTCCGGCTTCGACAAGCGCGAGTCCCGATCGCGCGCGCTGCATGGGTTAGACTTGGTTGGCCTGAAGGGCTTCGACAATCGTTTGCCAAGCGAACTTTCCGGCGGGCAGCAACAGCGCGTTGCCGTCGCTCGTGCATTGGTTTTGGAGCCACAGGTTTTGCTCTTTGACGAACCTCTCTCAAACCTCGATGCGAAACTGCGTCGCCAAGTGCGCGAAGATATCCGTGCCATTCAGCAAGATCTCGGTTTGACCGTCGTATATGTGACACACGATCAGGAAGAAGCCCTTGCCGTTTCAGACGAGATTGTCGTCATGCGCAACGCTGCTATCGCTCAGATCGGAACACCGCGTAAACTCTATGATGCGCCGGTTGACCGGTTCGTGGCCGATTTCATTGGTGAGGCTAACCTGATCAATTGCACTATCCTATCCGTAGAAGGCGGTTTGGCCACGATCGAGATCGAGAGCTATCAACACACGCTCCCCTCTCGCGGTCTAACGCCAGGACCAGCAACCCTGGCCGTGCGCCCGTCACGGATTTTGATTGGATCTGATACCGGCATCCCGGCCAAAGTTGCCAAGGCGACCTATGTTGGTGTGAGGATGGAGTACACTCTGGCCGGTGCCTTCGGGCAGGTATTTGCTGTGCAGGACGACGTGGACGAACCGCTGGAAATCGGCTCGGAAGTCAAAATGTCTTTTGCCGGACGCGGCCCCGTTCTGTTGCCGGAAGGGTGATTTGGGTAAGCTTTTAGTCGTCTCTCACCCGGAGGTCGTCGTCGAACCAGAGACACCGGTCACCGAATGGGGTTTGAGTGAAATTGGCCGCGCCCGAGCTGACACATTTGCACAAAGTAAGACCATGTCGTGCGTGACAGACATATGGTCCAGCACCGAGCGAAAAGCGTTCGAGACAGCGGCTATCCTTGCAAAACCTTTGGGGCTGGTCGCGAAATCCGAACCTGGACTGGGAGAAAACGACCGAAGCGCTACCGGGTTCCTTCCTCCCTCGATATTCGAGTCCGCCGCTGACACCTTTTTCGGGGCACCCAATTCCAGCTACCGCGGCTGGGAAACAGCCCATGCTGCTCAATTGCGTATCGTTCGAGCAGTCCTGTCAATCGTCAAAAACCACGACGGAAGAGACCTAGCCATTGTAACCCACGGCGCGGTCGGAACCCTGCTTTGGTGCCATCTGGCAGGGAAGGAAATTGACCGGCGGTTTGATCAACCTGGGCAGGGCCACTTCTGGCGCGCGGATTTTAAATCCCTTCAACCTGAGTTCGGGTGGCGCCCGATTGCCTGAAAGACGTCATTCGTTCCAAGCGTCGTCGCAGATCATTTTCAAGGTCTCAAACACGGCCGGTGTACCCGCGATCACGCGACCACCGTCCCGGATCATCCCGTCGCCGTCTTGATCCTCGATCTCGCCACCTGCTTCGGCAATCATCAACTGACCGGCGAGGCAATCCCAGGCGTTCATGTGCTCTTCAATGTACCCCAATAAACGTCCCGCCGCGACGTAGGCCAGCGAAAGCGCACCGCTTGCATTGCGATGATAGAGAGCGCCACGTTCGATAAGGGCCGCAATCACCGGAACGACGTTTGATGCTTCGACCCGGTTCGAATAGCCAATTGAGACGGTTCCACTTGTCAATTCTACGCTTGAGGCAACCTGCATGGCGTGTCCATTCAAAGTGGCACCTTCGCCTCGGACCGCCACGTAAGTTTCACCAACGTTTGGCTCGAAAATCACACCGACCTGCGTCTGACTGTCCGAAACACCCGCTAAGACAACCGTCCAGGCCGGAATACCATTAACGAAGTTCGTTGTCCCATCAATCGGATCGATCACCCAGTCAAAACCGCTGGAGCCAGCTTTTTCGGCGTGTTCTTCGCCATAAATCCCATCATCGGGAAAAGAGTTCATAATCTTTTGACGAATGAAGGTTTCGACGTCGCGATCCGCCTCGCTGACCCAGTCCTGGGCGCCCTTTTTATCAATGACCAAGGTGTCTCTGGCGGCAAAATACTCTAGCGCAAGCGCACCCGCCTCTTCGGCTACCGCGACGGCGAAGTTTCTTCTTGCAATGATGTTATGCATTGATCGGCTCACTTCTTGCTGAATGCATCACCACATCTAAGGGAAGGGGTATCGGAAAACAAAACAGTGTTTGTGAGGCTAAAATCCACTTTCTTCGCGTCAAATGAGTTTCTGTCGAAAGAATATCCCCATTAATGCTACTCATTCACTTCCACACAGTGGAGCCGCACGTTGCCAGTGACCAATGTCGGCTTTCTTTAGAGAACGCTGCATCGCAGCGATTGAAGGGTCTTGTCAGAATAACTTAGCTTGAGCGGGGTAGGGTGGTTGCATAGCTTTCTTTCATGACTAAATCTGCCTCTTTCAAATACTTCAAAACCAGCCCTGAGATCATCGGCCTGGCGGTGATGCTGTACGTTCGATTTCCGCTTTCATTGCGAAATTTCGAAGACTTGCTGCACGAACGTGGTATCGAAGTCAGTCATGAAACCGCCCGGAATTGGTGGAACCGCTTCGGCTCGATGTTTGCTTCTGAGATCAAAAAAATACGCGTCCAGCAACTGCGTGCATTCTCGAAATGGAAGTGGCACTTGGACGAGGTTTTCGTGAAGGTGAATGGTAAGAGACACTACCTCTGGCGCGCTGGGGATCACGAAGGCTAGGTGCTGGAAGCTGCTGTCACCAAACGCCGAAACAAAGCTGCAGCATTTAGATTTGTCAAGAAATTGATGAAGCGCCATGGATGTACAGAAGAGATCGTGACGGATCGCTTCGCTTCTTACAAGTCTGCGCTCAGAGAAATGGGCGCGCTCGAGAAACAACAGACGGGAAGGTGGTTCAACAACCGCGCCGAGAATTCGCACCTCCCGTTGCGACGACGCGAACGCGCGATGCAGCGTTTCAGGCGCATGCGAAGTTTACAGAAATTCACCGCCGTTCATTCCTCCGTCTAGGCTTCCATCAATTCTGCTGCCAAGAACTGCTCAGAATAAACACGAACCGTGCCAAAAAGCGGTGTGGACAGACGCGCAAGACATCGATTTCCCGTTTCGTAAAGCCAGAGCGCCTCTTTGTTGCAAAGGATACAGAAGCACCAAGCACCCACGCCGATCCATTTTCGAAAGATACGGTGCGTGTGCCTAAACGGAACGGACAATGCGAGGTAGTCGGTGAAACCTGATGCGGCCAGTTTTTAGTATATCGGGTATTTATCGCGGATTGATGGGTCCGTAAGGTTGGTACGCAGAAGCGGCATCATTTCCAATTCGCTAACAAGGCCATCGGCACGGTCCCAGATTTCTCGGTGAAAAAACCTGCTGGCCACTTGATCTGACAGTTTATTGTTTTCGCCAAAGGGAGCATTGTCAAAAAGTTCAACCGTGATCGAACTGCGAGGCATGACAGTCCATTCAACACGGTCGGTTGATACATCCCAAGTAGCATCGACCAAACCAATGACGGGGTGCATCATGAGGCGACCCAGAGAGACCCGGGCAACTGGCACGCCGCCGTCGATCAGCCTTTGGCTCAAATGCTCGACCAGACCACCTACCTTGCCTTCGAAGAAGGCTAATTTCTGCAACCAATCTGAAATACGGTCAAAAACAACCGGTACAAAGTTCTCCTCAAAGAGCACTTTGATACAGCCCATCGCCTATGTCATTTTATTTATTGAGGCAAAACGCACGCTTTAGAGGGGCGAAGCAATTGTCCATTTTGTCCGCGAAGCAGACCTTGACCAAAAGGGCTGCCATGCCGATCTCATTCCCAGAATGATCCAGATTGCGCGGCCTCACCAAGAGAAAGTAGATTTTCGCGGGAACGTGGGGCACTCTGTGTTCTTACACCCAGGCAGGAGGTCCTGAAGTGCCACAGTACAACGATATGTTCGAACTTTCGGTAGAGGATATGGACCTGATCGAGGTGTCACTGCGACGCGCATCGTCAACGCTGTCTCATGAACAGCCGGGCGAAACCGAGGATAACAAGGCAGAGAGGGAAAAAAACCTGCGCCGTATCCAGGATCTCTTAGGGCGATTGCACGATCAGAAGATCTTTTACAGGCCAAAGAGTGGAGTCTACGTAGGTGGCTAAGTTCCAGAATTGGTTCAGTTGATCTGTGAATACCGAATGGTAGTTTGTCCGGCATCTTTCCAGTTGGGACATAGTGCAGCGAAGGATCATTCCTCCTAAACCGGGCGTTCGTGCGTTGCGTGGCGAGGGTCGGGTGAGAGTCCATACCAGACTTTCACCGTACATTTAGTTTTTGCTCGTGAAGAAAATTCTGAAACCGAGCATTCCGGAAATTCAGAACCAGGCGGCAAAAAGCAAGTGAGCGGACGTGACTGCCATTTATTGTTTCCAAAGATGACATAGCATCAGCTAGCACGCGTACTGCCTTCTCGTGCTAGACGAAGCGGGCTGGTTTCCAAGCCTTGCATCGACGGACAGGTCATTTTTGCGACGGCCACTCCGACCTTGGATGCGGTAAACGCCCCCAGAGCGACCACACAGGAATGACCCGGAATACCCGAGCCATTGAGAGCCACAAAAAAGGCGCAGCGATATAGGTAAAATGTTCCGAATGAGGTGCGCGCGAAACGTCCGACCAGTTCAAGCCGTCTCTTTCGTTCTACAAGGACGTAAACCCATGTAGACAAGGAGAGACAGTGGAAGCCCCATAGAGACAACAGGATACTGGGAATCTCTCCAGGAACGGTTCGTATCTACCGTCGGAACACATATTCCAAGCTTAGGATGAGATCCCAGGGTGAATAGTTCTCAAGATTCATCGATGCACTGTTAGGTCCGGAAGAAAATTGAAACCCTGAGGAATGGGCCGTTTGGCATATTCTGCAATCGGTTGGCCGATTTAGGATGTGTGGTTGGCTCTGCAAAGCATTGAATGACGGGTCTGGCTGCTTTGGTGGTTATTTGCCGAACGTCTTAACTATGCCCAAATTGGTAATAGTGTCTGGGTTTGGCGAATTTCCCTTTTGGATTCGGGCATTCACAGAAGCCTTTCCAACAAGGTCAACAATGGGCATGGTCAGGACTATGAAATTGGTGTTCCAAAGCAAACGACTTCATTTCCGTCCTCTCGTCGAGGGCAATATTGATATTGAATTGGCACTTTGGACTGACCCCGAGGTCGTTCGATTCATTACGGGCGAGGTTTCCACTGTCGAAGAAATCCGCGAACTAATGCCCGTCGTGACAAAGCGCGCTGGTAGCGGCTGCATTGGCATTTGGTGTTTGACTGAGAAGACCACAAACGAAAAATTGGCCACGCCGCACTCCTCTCGCTCCCGATCGACGCTGAGGATACAGAGTTTGAATTGCTCCAGAGGTATCAATGGCCAGATCGAGATATTGAGATTGGCTTCGTCCTAAAGCGGTCAACGTGGGGTGCAGGATATGCGACAGAAGCTTGTGCTCGCCTCGTTGAATTCGCCTTTCTGGAATCTTCCATGGATACTATACACAACGACTGATCGTCAAAATCTCGCCTCTCAGAACGTTTTAAAGAAATGTGGATTTCAGGATTAAGGCCCTATTCGCGCTATCGCAGGCCACTTTCCTGGATTCAAGATTGAGCGCCACAATTGATAAGCTCTGTCGGTCGCAAGAAATTCGCAAGCGCTCGATTTACAAATCTGACCTTGAGGCAATGCCGACGTTCCATCCAGCCAGATGTCCATCACTTTGACCACAAAGCAGACTTAAGTGTTTTATAATACTAAATCAGGTGTTCGTACCTTAGCAGTCATCCAAGAAAACTACAGGAGAGAGATCATTTAGCCGAATTGAAATGACCCTCAGAAAAGTAACTGCCTGTTGCTCCCCTGAACCACTGACCTATTATCATCTGTCTGTGACTCGGTGGCCCGATCCAAATTCGTCGCCAAGCACGGAAAAGCGGTAAAAAGCTTTGCGGTTCTTTTCGAAATGTATGATTGATAGTCCTAGGGTATTCCACTTGCTGTACCAATTTGATTGCTAAGCTTTCAGCGCAATTGTGCCAATACGTCTTCCGCGGCTCTTAGTCCTTCTAAATGGGCTCCGCTGACCGAGCATTGTTGGGTAGGATGTGTCGCTTCACCGGCGAAATGCACCCACTCAGTATGAGATTGGCGTAACACAGCCCGTTGGTTGTGACCTCCGGGCTTGGCTCCTGCGTAGGAGCCGCGGATGTAAGGTTCATCTCGCCAAGAGGTCGCGTGCCCCTTGATGAAGTCGTTTCTGATGGCCGTACCGAAAAAGTCAACCAGAGTATCGAGCGCGTGTTCTATAGCACTTTCAGGTCCCGCGTCTTGCAAGTCTTTGGAAAAGCTTCCAGAACTTTCAAAGCTGGTTAGACCGGTGTTTGATATGTTGCAAAGAAAACCGCCACCGCGGGCCACTCCAGACGAGTCGGGTTCTAAGAGGTATGTCAGCCAAGTATCGGGTTGCACGGGCAACGTGCCAGGGCGGAAAAGTAGGCCTGCGTGATTGTAATCTCCCATTGTGATAAGCTCGAGCGCTGCGCGCCGGTCAGATTCGAGTGGGGGATCAAAGCGGATGGTGTTTTCGGCGAGGACCCCAACGGAAGCTGTTACGACTACGGTACGAGCTTTGATGTTGCCCTTAGCCGTCGTTATGTGCACGCCATCCGCGAGAGATTTTATTGTTGTGACTGGGGTGTCCAGTTTGATTGGCAGACCCTGTGCAGTGCATGCAATGAGATGTCCAAAGCCTTCACGGCAAAACCAGTCGTCACCGCCTTCCCAGGCACTGATGTCTCGCAGCGATGTGTCCGGCAAGTCTCTGGCAATCGACAACGCAAATGTCATCGCTGCTGTAAAGGACCAAGGTCCTTTATTTTCCCAAATATCAGCCAGGGATCGATCTGTTGGAATTCCGGTGCTTGCCTCAATTTCTGCATCGAAGCGCGCCGCCTCATTTATCGCGTTATGAACTTCATCGACTTCGTCCCAAAGAACGGCATCATCCTCCAAGCCATAAGTCATCGCGTTGTCCGGGGCCGCATAGAGATCAAGACCAAGTGCGAGACCCGGGGCTTTCAGAGCGTTTACATGTTCGGTGTGCATCCAGTGCGCTCCCATGTCGAACGGGACACCAAAGATTTCCGTATCCGTGTGTGTACGCCCTCCAACGCGGTTAGATGCCTCAACGCAAACAACCGCTAGACCTGCCGATTTGAGGGCGCGAGTAGCCGCGATTCCCGCAGCTCCGGCACCAACGACAACGACGTCAAAGTCATGAGCACTCAATGATTTCGCTCCAACAAATAAAGTGACTTGAGAGACAATTTCCGGAGTGAGCTTCCGCTTCTTCTTCGGCCTCTTGAGACCTTACAAGGATCTGAATTGTCCAAGAGTTTTGTCATTTGCGCAGAAGCAGTCTTGCGTCGGTGCTTGAGCTTAAATCGCAAACAAAATTTGGAATTGAAACGCCCTCATATCTAGCCAGATCGAGCGGATCTTCCGTGTCAAACTTGCTGCATCTTCGGTATATTTCCAGCATCTCGACAGAAAGCTTGCCGATCTTAAAAAAATACATCGCTGCAGCATACCGTGTGGCGCCAGAACCTGGCGTTCCGATAGTCGTTGTCAGGAACTGCCTTTGAGTTTCTGCTTCTGACGATTTGAAAACACCTTTCGTCACGATTTCGTCTCAGCCAACAATTCATCATTCAGCGAGGCAACTTCATCCTCTCCGGGCGTTACTTCAGAGTTATAGATGGGTAGTATTTTCCTCAAATGGTCGTGGTGGGAGCGCACGCCGTACTCAAGATCAGAAAGATAGAAGCCCTCAAAAGCCTCTGAGGCCATGGCTTCGTTTGACCATATCGTCAGTTGAATATCTTCTTCCACTGTTTCTCGATCAATCCGAGCGGCAAGGTACCGCGCCGCTTTTTGTTGGCGGTCTTCGTTTGGGTTTCGGTATGTTGCGCTTCGAAGGATGGACATTTCTGTCGTGACTGGAAACTCCTGATAAAACAGGGTTGTCTCAGGCGTGACCGCTATTACTGCATTCGGAAAAATGCCGTAGTAGAGCCAAGTTTTGTGCAAATGCTCAGGTAAGTGAGGCTGTGGCTTTGTGAATTTCTTGTAGTTGCGAACGGCCCACCGACGACCCTTCGTCGGAGTAAATTTTCCATCGGAACGTGAGATGCCATCGACATATGGTTCATCTGCGTAAGTCGAGCCATATAAGTCCTGAAGGGCAGGGTGGGCGAGAGGGACATGATATCCTTCGTTGTCGACATCTCTGATTGATTTCCAGTTTACCGGAGTTTCCTCCGTCCATACCCCGTCCGTCGGAACATGTTCGGCCATTTTGTAGGCAGAGATTTCCTGTTCAATCGGGGCAAGAAGTTCCGCTACCGATGGCTGGGGGCCGGGTTTGAATCGGATAAAGACAAACCCCTGCCAGATTTCCATTTCGATTTCTTTCAGGCCAAACTCGTGCTTGTCGAGATCGGGGAAGGACTCGGGGCGGGCGGCGCCACGCAGCGTTCCATCTAGATTGTAAACCCAGCCGTGAAATGGGCAGACCAGAGCGTTCGCACATTTTCCTTGTTCTTTGGACACGAGCCGAGAACCGCGATGACGACAAACGTTTAGAAACGCGCGGATGTCCGAATTGTTAGCTTTCAAGATCAGAGCGCGTTCGCCGCACATGTCAAAACAAAGGAAGCTACCGGGCTCCGGAATATCCGAAATATGGCAGGCGATTTGCCAGTGAGTTTTGAAGAGTTCGCTCTTCTCGAGCTCAAGAAGAGCGGCGCTGTGGTAGCACCACCCGGGCAGCCCGCGCCGGTCCCAATTGGCGGGAATTTCGGTATTTCTGGCTTCGTCGCGCATCTGTGCAATCCGCTTAATTTTGACTTGGTAAGTAAGTGTTTCAACTGGGTAGGCGAGCTCAAGCATACAATCTTGAATGTTCAACTTGATCAGCCCCCCCTTCAAGTAACTGTAGGTTTCGCTCAGTTTTGGTTGTGCGTCAACAATTTCTGACTGAATAATCATTCAGAAGTAGATTCGAAATAGATCTCGAAGTCGGTTTAGCATTGTGATTTTCACTCTATTTGCATAAGTTTTGTTCAATTTTAACAGTTGCGGGGATTTGATCAAAATCTTCCCGGCTGCGCTTGACAGCGAAGATTTCATCAGACTACCGTTCTGAATGACCAGTCAGATAAATACATGGCGGCTGGAGGAGGATGGGGTGCATAATGATCGCGCCCGCGACGCAGGGCGCGATCATTGGAAATAGTGTCTAGCAGACAAGGCAAGCGAAATTGCTGCAGCCACCACTCAGGGAGAGGAAGCGAAATCATGAGCTCAATCAGGAAAGTTGCCGGGATTACAGTTTTAGCAGTAACGGCTACTGCAATTTCGGGATCGGCATTCGCGCAAGAGCGTGTGTTGAAGGTTACGAATTGGGGAGAGTACATCGCTGAAGACACAATTTCGAACTTTGAAAAAGAATACGGAATCAAGGTCATTTATGATCCGTATGACTCTGCCGAAGCAATTGATGCTAAGCTCCTGGCAGGAAACAGCGGATATGACGTGGTTAGTCATGCCGGCAGTGATACGGCTCGGCTGATTAAGGCGGGTATCGTCGCTCCGCTTGATATGTCGAAGCTCGATAACATTAAGCACATTGATCCGGCCATTTTGGAACAGCTGGCCAGCGAGTGGGATCCAAGCAACCAGCACTTTATTCCGTATATGTGGGGAACGCACGGGGTCACATACAACGAAGAATTGGTGAAAGAGACTTATCCTGACGCCCCGATCGGATCGATGGATATGGTGTTCGACCCTGTGCACATGAAAGAGCTGTCCAAGTGTGGCGTTTCGTTCTTGGATTCTCCGGGCGACATCATTCCAATGGCTCTGGCGCATATGGGTTTGGATGCGAACTCCACAAACAAGGAAGACTATGAGAAAGTTGGGGAGATGCTGGCGGAAATTAGGCCGTACATCAAAACCTTCGACAACTATGCCTATCAGCGGATGCCTCAGAAAGAGTTCTGTGTTTCAACCACTTGGGGCCCGGATGGTCTTCTTGCGATGTCCGGTGCAGCTGAAGCCGATACTGGTGTCGTGCTAGACTTCTTTTTGCCCGAAGGCGATCGCACAGCACAGCTGTGGATTGATGGCTGGCTGATCCCGCAGGACGCTGCCAACAAGGAAGACGCACATCTCTTCCTCAACTACATGATGCGACCCGAGGTTGGAGCCAATGATAGTAACTTCACTTGGTATGCGACTGCCAACTTGACAGCCAAACCAATGGTTGATGAAGCCGTCACGTCCAGCCCGGCCGCTTTTCCGACATCGGATCAGGTTGCCAAGATGTATACGACTGCCGTTCTTCCTCCCAAGGTCGAGCGTTTGCAGACGCGCACCTGGACTGACTTCAAGGCCGGTAATTGATCCACTCACACTAGCAAGTGCAGTAGCGGTTCCTATCGGATCGCTACTGCACCCTCCAATCCACACTGGCAGACTGCGAGGCCCAAATTGACCGTTTCCACAACTGTCAGTGCAGCACCTTGGCTCGAGCAAAAAGAGCAGCAACCCCTAGTTCAAATCAGAGGTGTAACCAAGAAATACGGTGAAGTGACCGCCGTCGATAACGTCGATCTGGACATCTACAAAGGAGAGTTATTCTGCCTTCTGGGTGGATCGGGATGCGGAAAGTCGACACTGCTTAGAATGCTTGCAGGGTTTGAGGATTTGAATGCGGGCACAATTACGATCGACGGTGTTGATATGGCTGATGTGCCAGCCTACGAACGCCCTACAAACATGATGTTCCAAAGCTATGCGTTGTTCCCGCATATGACCGTCGAAAAAAATGTGGCATTCGGGTTGGAGCAGGACCATGTCCCCAAGTTCGACTTAGCTGACAGGGTTCACGACATCCTCAAGCTCGTTGAGCTGGAAGATTTCAAAAAGAGAAAACCCAAGCAATTGTCTGGCGGACAACGTCAGCGGGTCGCGTTGGCGCGGGCCTTAGTCAAACGCCCCAAACTGCTGCTCTTGGATGAACCTTTGGCTGCGCTTGACAAAAAACTACGTAAGCAAACGCAGTTTGAGCTCGCAAACATTCAGGACAAGGTCGGTGTCACGTTTATCGTTGTGACACACGATCAGGAAGAAGCAATGACCTTGTCCTCGAGAATGGCTGTTATGGACGCGGGTCGCTTCAAACAGATTGGAACTCCGACAGAGATATACGAGTTCCCGGAATCACGCTTTGTGGCTGACTTTATCGGATCCGCAAATATTTTTGAGGGAAGGGTGATCGAGGATGGGGCCGACCATGTTCGGGTCGAAACCGCGTTCTGCGAAGTGTTTATTGATCACGGTCATTCCGTGATGGTTGGCAGCAAAATTTGGGTCGCTTTGAGGCCGGAGAAAATTCGACTTGAGAAATCGGATGAGGTCGCTGAAGGCTCTAACCAGACATCGGCAATCATCGACGACGTTGGGTATTTGGGAGAGACATCAACCTACAAGGTGAGGCTTCCCAATGACGAAGTCTTCGACGTCACCATGCCCAACCAATCTCGTCCGACGCATGCCACACGGCGAATAACTTGGGAAGACAAGGTGAATATTAGCTGGGATCCGTCTAGCGCCATGTTGCTCCACTCATGACGGATTTCACGGAGGATATGCCTGAACCGCTTCCGGTTAAACGACTGCCCCTGCTTCATCTGTTCATGCGGCGTATTCAATACAGATGGCGACAGATCGTTACCGTTGTGCCGTTCCTCTGGCTGCTCGTTTTCTTTCTAGCGCCGTTCTTTATTGTCGCCAAAATAAGCTTGGCCGAACTGGCGATTGCAAGCCCTCCATTTACCAGTTTGATTGATTGGACTGGCGACGGGATCATGACGATCCGTCTGGTGTTCGACAATTTTATCTACATCTGGGAAGACAGCCTATACTTTGACACCTACGTCAACTCTCTCAAGATTTCAGTGACCTCCACGATCTTGTGCCTCTTGTTTGGTTACCCCATCGCCTACGCAATTGTACGATCGGGGCCAGTCGCGAAGCCGCTATTGTTGTTTGCTATAATTCTTCCGTTTTGGACGTCCTTCCTATTGCGTGTCTACTCGTGGATGGGCCTGCTTGCGGATCAAGGCACGATCAACAATCTTCTGATAACGCTGGGTATAGTCGATGAGCCGATCCGCATGCTGTACACGGAATTCGCCGTCTATATCGGGATCGTTTATACCTATATGCCATTCATGATCCTGCCGCTCTACGCGAATATGGAGAAGTTGGACAACAGTCTGAACGAAGCGGCTGCCGATCTTGGGTCCCGGCCAACGAACACGTTTTTCAAAATTACTTTGCCGCTGACGATGCCCGGTATTGTCGCTGGTTCTTTGTTGGTCTTCATCCCCGCGACAGGGGAATACGTTATCCCCGACCTGTTGGGGGGCGGAAACGTGCAAATGATTGGTCGCGTTCTCTACAATGAGTTCTCTAGAAACAGTGATTGGCCAGTTGCTGCCGCGGTGGCGATTGTTCTGCTTATCATTCTGGTGCTGCCCATCATGGTGTTCCAGCACTACCAGGGCAAAGCATCGGAGGAGCAATAAATGTACGCCAAACGCTCCCGCTTTTTGACCATCATGCTGACCTTGGGATTGGCATTCTTTTACATCCCGATGATCCTGTTGGTCATTTACTCATTCAACTACTCCAAACTCGTACCAGTTTGGGGAGGATGGTCCCTACGTTGGTATAAGGAACTCTTTCAGTCGGCTGAAGTCTGGAGCGCTGTTTCACTCAGTCTTCAGATTGCTGTTGTGAATGCTACTTTTGCGACAGCGCTCGGAACCTTGGCAGGACTGGCTATGGTGCGCTTTGGTCGGTTCAAGGGGCGGACGTTGTTTGGTGGTATGTTGGTTGCTCCTTTGGTGATGCCCGAGGTGATAACCGGATTGTCCTTGTTGGTTTTCTTTATTTCCCTGAACCAGCTGATCGGATGGCCGGCAGAACGTGGTTTTGCGACAATTACGATCGCGCATATTACCTTTTCAATGGCTTACGTGGCGGTGACAATTCAGGCGCGTTTGACCGGCGTGGGGCAAACTTTGGAAGAAGCGGCTGCCGATCTTGGTGCAAAACCGTTCAAAGTTCTGACTGCCATCACGATCCCACAGCTGACACCAGCCCTCATTTCCGGCTGGCTATTGGCGTTTACTCTGTCCCTCGATGACTTGGTCATAGCAAGTTTTGTTACTGGCCCAGGTGCAAATACCTTGCCAATATTGATCTTTTCGCGCATTCGACTAGGCCTCAGGCCGGATATTAATGCGCTGGCGACCATCATGATCCTTGTGATCGCCATTTGTGTCGCTATCGCTGCTATTGTTATGTTCCGGCAACAAAGGGCGGATTTGCTGGACAGGCAGATGGCCGACCGAGAGGAGAGTTAAATTGGAGACGCATGAGCTTCAGAAAAAACGACGCGCCGAACCTCCTGAAGTTCGTCGCTTGCAGTTGATTATGGCTGCCATCGACTCGATCTCGAAGCGCGGGTTTTCTGACACGACGCTTAAACATGTGACCGAAACTGCCAATCTGTCCCATGGCGTTGTGAACTATCACTTCGACAGCAAGGAAGCACTGTACGACGCTGCGCTGGGTTTTCTTGCGCAAGAACACTATGAGAATTGGCTAAAGTCTTACGACGCTGCGAAACCCACTGCCGCACATAGGTTGGCTGCCATCATTCGAGCGGATTTTGACAAAAGCATCTGCACCCATAAGCGCTTGGCTGTCTGGTTTGCTTTCTGGGGTCAAGCGAAGTATCGCCCTAATTACTTGAAAATACATAATAAATATGACAACGAAAGATACGGCCGAATTCTGCAGCTGTGTGGTGAATTGATCGTCGATGGTGGTTACGACGATCTCGATCCGGAAAAAACAGCCCGGGCTGTAGAGGCGATGTCTGATGGGGCCTGGCTCAGCATGATGCTCTATCCCAAAGTGGCTGATCGTCGGGAATTCAGGGATGTTTGCATGCTTTCGCTGTCGCGGTTTTTCCCAAAACATTTTCCGGTTTGAAATACAGCACTGAACAATAATGCATCAGCACTTTATCTTGCGCATGTCGGGGTCATAAAGCGGCTTTAACGAGGCGGTAGCATCGTATTTCTCGTCGGCAATTTCGATCTGCCATTGCCCCGTTGCGACTACGTCGGCAGTCAACGGTTCGCCAATCTCCGCAAAACCAATACCGACAGCAGCGCCGAGAGTGTGCCCATATCCGCCAACCTGAATATATCCGACTTCTGTGCCGTTTAGGTAAATCATCTCGTTGCCGTACATGAGAGGCTCTGGGTCTTTGAGCAGGAACTGCAACATTCGGTTCTTGGGCGTGCCTTTTGCTTTGATCGCGGCTAGTGCTTCCCTGCCGATGAAGCCACCGGGTTTGTCCAATCTAACGGCAAAGCCAAGACCGGCCTCAATCGGGTTGTCTGTGTTGCCCACATCAATTCCGAAATCACGATAGGCTTTCTCGAGCCGAAGGGAGTTAAGGGTCTGCATTCCGGCATTGCGAACGCCCAAATCACGACCTGCTTCCATTATCAGATCGTAGGTCTGTACTGCCTGAGTGGCAGGCACGTGAAGCTCCCAGCCGAGCTCGCCGATAAAGGTCAAGCGATAGGCCGTAACTACGGCGTACCCGATGTCGATTTCTCGAGCAGTCATGAAGGGAAAACCTTCATCGGACAAATCAGCACCAGATATTCTGCTCAAAAGTTCGCGTGACTTTGGACCATGAACGTTGATCTGGCAGCGTCCTGCGGTGATGTCTGTGATAACAACGTTCTCATCGTCCAGAATGTGCCGTCGCATGCGCATTTCGGTGTGACCCGCCGAGTTTTCACCCACGATGACCAAGTATCTCTGATCGGATAATCGGGTGACTGTAAGGTCAGCCTCAAATCCACCTCGTTCATTTACCCAGGCCGTGTAGACGACGCGACCGGCTTCAACATCAACGTCATTGCAAGACAGGCGAGAGAGGAGTGCGCATGCGTCCGGGCCTTCTACGTTGAAACACGCCATTGATGTCATGTCCATTACGATGACATCCTCGCGTGCTGCCTTATGTTCTTCAGCGTGCCAATCAAACCAATTTTGGCGAAACCAACTGTATTTCTCGACCTTGGCTTGTTCGGGCGTCGGAGCAAACCAATCTGGTTGTTCCCAGCCATTTCCTTCGCCGAAAAAGGCTCCGGCCTCTTTGAGCCGGTCGTAGAGCACTGAACGCTTAACGTTCCGGGCCGTTTTGTAATTCTCGTTGTGGTAGTGCTGGCCAAAGAGCTTTCCTAGCAATTCAGGTGTTCTGTCGCGTCGAAAAGCTGGTGTCGCCATTTCACGGGAGAAGCGATTGACGTTGATGCCGGTGACATCGATTGGCGGCAAGCCATCCACCATCCAATGGGCCAAAACCATGCCTGTGCCCGCGCCGTTCAGGATGCCAAGGGAGTTCATCCCACATGCAACCCAAAGATTGCGCAGTTCAGGCGTTGGGCCAACAAGCGGCGCAAGATCAGGTGTAAAGCTCTCCGGTCCGCAGAATAGTTTTTTGACGCCGTAGTTCATGGTGTCAGGTACGCGCGAATAGGCCTTCTCCAGGTCGGGTCCAACACGTTCCCAGTCTGGCTCGATCTCTCCAAATTGCCATTCATTTGGGATGCCATCGAGCTTCCAAGCCGCAGCACCCGGTTCGAAAAGTCCCAACATCATCCCACCAACTTCTTCTCGGTAATAAGTGTACGTGGAAGGGTCTTCGAGAATGGGTAGATCGCGGGGTAGGCCCGGAATACTTTCCGTTATCAGATAGTAGTGTTCAGCCGCCTGGAGGGGTAGATTTACCCCGTGTCTTGCACCCAGTTGGCGAGACCACATGCCACCGCAGATCACAACGTTTTCGGCTGTTATGGTATGACCACTCACGGTGCGAATTCCTGTCGCCGTGCCGTTCCTGGCCAAAATCTCTTCGACCCGCACACCTTCGAAGAAACGGGCGCCTCTGTTTTTGGCTCCCTTGGTCAGAGACATTGTCACGTCCACCGGGTTGGCCCGACCGTCCTCCGGAATTAGGAATGCTCCAACGACGTCTGATAGGTCCCCAATAGGGAACATCTCCTGCGCTTCTCTTACCGAGACTTCATGATTGTTTATCCCAAAACGCCGCATGAAGGCTGCGACACGGCGCATCTCATGCAGGCGTTCCTCGTTGGTTGCAATTTGTAGATATCCAACGTCGCGGAAACCTGTGGATATACCGTTTTCCTCCTCTAGGTTGGCATAAAGGTCCCGCCCATGCGTGTAGATGGCGCACTCAGCCTCCGACTTGAGAAGGCCGGCTACAATCAGACCTGCAGCGTGCCAAGTGGTTCCTGATGTCAGCTGTCCCTGTTCCAGAACTACGACATCGGTATGGCCGAGCTTAGTAAGGTGGTAGGCCGTGTTCGCGCCGATAGATCCCCCGCCAATGATCACGGTTTGGACATGCGTCGGAAGGAGGTCGTCCATGGCAAGAAATTCCTATCTTAGCGTTCATTTCTCCGAATATCATTCAAAACGATTAATGTCTATTGACTGAATGATCATTCAATAAAAGCCATATCACAGACCTTCGATTGCGCAATAAAGCTTGTCTGAACAGGGAGAAAAGGCTTCACTACAGTGATTGACTGACAATCAGACGCGGGGAAATCCTATGTCAGACGAAATCCTATACGACCGACAGGTGGTCAACTTTCTGGAGGAGCTTTGGGGGGAGGGATTTCTTTCACCGGGAGGCCCTGAAGAAGTTGCTCGAGTTGTTGAGGGGATTGATCTGAGGGATAAGCATATCCTCGATATCGGCGGTGGTTCTGGGGCTATCGCGGTGTTGATGGCACAGGAACTCGGCGCTGCCAATGTGACCGGCATTGATGTAGAGGCCCCAGTATGCGCAGCTGCGAGAGACCGAGTTAGGCGGGCAGGTCTGGAAGAAAAGATCGAAATCATAGAGGTCACTCCAGGCCCAATGCCTTTCGAAGATGGTACTTTTGACGTTGTGTTTTCCAAAGACTCGATCATTCATATCCCCGACAAAGTAGCGATGGCCGCAGAAGCGTATCGCGTGCTCAAACCGGGTGGTCATTTCGCCGCTTCTGACTGGTTGACCAATCACGACGGGGAAATGTCACCCGAAATGGCGCACTACGTAAAAATGGAAGCCTTGGAGTTTCAGATGGCGTCACCTTCTAAGTACCGTGCTGCTATGGAGTTGGCGGGCTTTGAAGACGTAGAGTTGGTCAACCGCAACCCTTGGTATGCTCAGGTATCTGCTGCAGAGCTTGAGGAATTAACCGGGCCCAACCGAGTTGAATGGGAAGCCCGGCATGGTGCGGAGTTTATCGAACATCAAATCGAGATCTGGGACGCTATGCAGCCCGTGCTAAAAACCGGAGAGCATTGCCCACATCACATCCGTGGTCGGAAACCAGCCTGATCTGACTGGCTTCTTGTCTTAGCGCGTTGACTGTTATGCGTCGTAGTCCTTGCTGACCTGCGCCATACCAGCCTCCATGATGTCGAACATTTCGTCTATCTGCGACGGAGTAATGATAAGGGGGGGCGAGAATACGGCCATGTTTCCAAACGGACGCAAGAGCAATCCCATCTCCTCGCACGCATCGTCCAGTTTCTGCCCAAACTTCACATGCGCTTCGTAGCTCTCGACGTTTAGTCCGGGGCGACATTCTATGCATCCAAGAAGCCCGTCGCCGCGCACATCTCCAACTATTGGGAATTTTTCTTTGATTTGATGTAGGCGTTCCTGGAAATGGGGCGTGACGCGTTGAACGTGTCCTAAAATATCCTCGCGCTCCATGATTTCGATGTTTTTGATTGCAGCCGCGCAACTCACTGGGTGCCCTGAATAGGTATAGCCATTATAGAAAACATCGTCGCCCGGTGCTTCGGCAATGCGTTTCATTACTTTGTCCGAGATTATGCAGGCGCCTAGTGGCAGATAGCCCGAGGTCAAACCTTTTGCGCAGGTAATTATGTCGGGTACGATGCCAAAGACCTCTTCCGAGGCAAACCAATGTCCCAACCTACCAAAGCCGGTTACGACTTCATCCGAAATGTACAGAATGTCGTTTGCCCGGCAAATTTCAAGCGTGCGTTTGTGATAACCCGGGGGCGGAACGATAACACCGCCGGAGCACAGGATCGGTTCCGCGATAAAGGCGGCGATGCGGTCGGCGCCTATGTCAGCAATCAGGTTCTCAAGGTCGGCGACTTTAGCGTCGCACCAGGCATCAACACTCATGCCTTCTGGGCGGTGGTAGGGATTCACGTCTGGAAGGAAACGCACCAGATCCTGAGCTTTTTCAAAGCTTGTTTCGAAGCGCTCTTTTCCAGTGACAGTCGCGGCGAGAAAAGTGGATCCGTGGTAGCCTTTTTCCCGGCCGATCACGATCCTCTTCTCCGGCCGGCCGAGCCGTTTATTCATGAAAAGCGCGGTCCGCAGTGCGGTATCAACGGCCGTAGACCCACCGGTGGTGAAGTGCACTGTGTTCAGATCGCCCGGTGTGCGTTCTGCGATCATGCGCGCCAAAATAGCCGCGGGTTCAGTCGTAAACGACCACGGCGACGCGTAAGGCATCTTCATAACCTGTTGGGAAATGGTATCAGCCATCTCTTGACGCCCGTATCCGATCTGTGTGCACCACATACCGCCGGGGCCATCAATATATCGCTTCCCGGCAGCATCCCAAAGGTAGATACCATCCGCTGTATTTACTCGCATGTATTCGTCGGACCCAAAGCCGTTGGTTCCGGCCCAAGGATGTAGGTGATGGTCGCGATCCCAAGCGATCAGATCGCCGTCGGCTGGTGTATTCCCTAGAGTATTCACGTCTGTTTCTCCTTTAGGTGTGGGCCGGTGGCGTGGCACGTGCGCGGGGCGGTGCGAAAAAGGCTTTGGTGACAGGTGTAAGGCGCGCCATCCTGGTGTCCCATTTGCCTTCTTGCAGAGTGTAGATTTCCGCCTTTAAGCCGGATGACCGGCCTGCATCCGGCATACGGACATGTGCCAACGCGATGTTGCGTTTCGCGGTCGGCGACCATATTCCGGACGTTATGTGCCCAACTTCTTTTTTGCGTCGGTTGTAGATCAATGACCCTTCCGAGGGTTTGAATCCTTCGACGTCGAAACGCATGAGCAGGCTTCTTGGAGTTTCTCGCTTGGACAGCAGCTCTCGCCGACCATTGAAATGACCTTTGTTGAAGTCGACTAGCCGGCTAAGACCAAGTTCGAAGGGTGTTTGTCCCCGATGCAATCGCTCGGTTGCATGAACTGGTTGAAAGTCCACGCCTGCGGTCAGAAACCCCGCTTCGATGCGGGCCAAATTTACGGCTTCGTAGCCAATCACGCGCAATCCCTGATGTGCGCCACCTGTCCAAATACGGTCCCAAAGCGCTTCTGCTTTGTCCCAGTCGCACCAGAGTTCATAGCCCAGATCACCGGTAAAACCCGTTCGCGAAATCATGAGATCATGGTCAACGTGAGCAAGATCGAATGGCTTCAGCTGGCTGACATCTAACCCGGCGGCCTCCAAAACTGCGTAGGAGGTCGGGCCCTGCAGCGAAAGTCCAGAAACACTATGAGTTTCGTCGATTACTGAAACGTCAAAACCCCACGCTGCGTCTAGTAACCATGTCAGCATTTGTTCCTGACAGCAAAGGCGCCAATCGTTGTCGCCAAGATGGAAAAGAGTCCCGTCATCGATGACCATACCCTCTTCATCACACCAGATTGCGTACCCCACGCGACCAAGGCCGATTTTTCGGACGTCCCGTGTCACGAGGCGATTGAGCATCGCGGTCGTGTCCGGCCCGGTCAACCGGTACTTGTGCATTGGTGAGATATCGAACAAGGACGCCTGATTGCGCAGTGCGAAGTACTCGAACTCGACACTGCCCAGAACACCCGGGGCGGAATAACCCGCCCAATCATACCAGTTTTGTGCGCGATTTTGCTCTTCAAGCTTTTTGTGAAAAGGTCCCGGGATCAAGCCTAGTTTCGGATCGGTAAAGATGCTCATGGCTGAGCCTCCAGCGCTGCCAGCGCCGCATTGCGACCAGCGAGGCCCATGACATCACCACCGGGGTGCGTTGCTGCGCCGCATTGGAACAGCCCTTTCGGCCCCATGGAGTATCTGGCCATCCCGTTCGCGGGCCGAAGTGTCAGCAGTTGGTCCAATGACATTTCCGCATGGTGCCAGTGCCCCCCTGGCGCTCCGGTCGCGCTTTCGATTTGATTCGGTGTTATGACCTGTTTGCCTGCGGTTTGATCACCCAAGCCGGGCAGGGCACGGCTAAGAGTTTCAACTGTGATTTGCGCAAGCTGTTCCTTGGCAGTCTCAGTCCAACCGCCCTCAATGTCAGATGGCGCATATTGCACTATGGTTGACAGCCAGTTTGCCCCATCGGCTGTCTGCATTTTAAACGCTTCAATCATCGGTGCTTTAGACATTTGACGGTACTTAGCTGGATTAAACGCAGCTTCGACGTACTCCACAGAAGGGGCATAGATCAGTCGTTCGTGGGCTAATTCGCTAGGCAGGCCGGGCAGGGTGGCGTCGTCTTTTAACCGTAGGTTGACCTTAGCCGCTGTTCCACGAGCTCGAATATTTCGAACTCGCCGCATTGCTTCGATGTCAAAAGCAGAGGGTCCGGTCATTCGGCCTGTTAGTCTTGGAGCAAGGTTGCTGAGCACAATGGGTGCGGTCAAAGTTCTTCCATCGTTAGTTGACACTCCGGAGACTGTGTCGTCGTGCAACATAATGCGAGACACCTCAGTTTCCGGCATCAGCACGCAACCCGCTTCTTGCGCAGCGTTCACCATCAAATCGGTCAGTGCGGACATCCCACCTGCTGGTTGTGTGACGTTACCTCCGTGACCCAGCCGATAAATTAGATTGAACACGGTGCCCGGAGATCTTGGACCGGTGGCTGACCCCCAGATTGCATCAGCAGCAAGCATTCCAGCCACCGGTCCTTCCGGCAAGTCATCAAGTACAATGTCGTGGACATTGGACAAAACGACCTGCAAGAAACGACGCATCTCGGATTTCCCAAGCTTTTTCAATTCGATGCCCAGTTTTGCCAGGCGCAAAAGCTCATTCAGCCCACCCCGCGAAAGGATGGCTTTTTGACCGCCGGGTGGTGGGGCCTCGGCGAGTTGGCGCAAAATGCCTCCATACGTAATCAACTGCTGTGTCAGATCGGTCCAGGCGTCGGATTCCGGGTGTTTTGCCCCCTCGCTCCAAAAAACGCCTTCGTTCTTGAAGACGATATGCCGCCCATCCTCAGACAAAGAAACCGTGGAGACGGGTTTGCCGGACAGGACAGGGTGTTGAGGATCTATGCCGATGTCACTCAAGGTCCGCGGGCTCAGGTTATATAGCGAATGGGCCAGAGTCGGGCCGCCATCCACGGAATACGACGCCATGCCGCCGAACCTGTTGGATTTCTCAATGATACAGACATTCTTGCCGCGTCGACTAAGGAGTGTTCCGGCAACCAGACCGTTAACACCGCCGCCAATGACAATCGCATCAAATTGGCTCATGCGGCATACCCCTTCATTCGGCCATGCCGTGTTTCGTGCTTCAGAATTGCGCGGGCAGCGTTTGCACCAGGTGCTCCCATAACCCCTCCGCCCGGATGGGCGGACGAACCGCACAGATAAAGTCCTTTGAGAGGTAGGCTGTACTGAGACCAACCCGGAACTGGCCGATTGAAGAAAAGCTGATCAAAAGTCAGTTCGCCTTGGAAAATGTTGCCTTCTGTCAGACCGACCTCGCGTTCGATTTCCAATGGTGAACGCACTTCCATATGAACAATGCGCTCGCGAATGTCTGGGCACGCCACAGACATCTGGTCGAGTACAGTTTCTGCCATCGCACTGCGCTGCTTTTCGTCCCAATTCTGGGCCGATCTAACGCCATTAACTTCCAGCTTATAAGGAGCATATTGAACGAAAACGGTCATCATGTGAGCACCCGTCGGCGCCATAGTCGGATCAATCTGGCTAGGGATTAGCATGTCGATATAGGGCTTTTCAGACCAACGCCCGACTTTCCAATCATCATAAGCCTTTTCAAGTTCAAAGAGGCTCTGCGACACATGCAAGTCGCCCCGTAGGAAGCTGGTGTGCTCGGTTGCTGCAGGGAAATTTGGAAAGCGGTCAAGTGCGATGTTGAGTTTCGCCGAAGACCCGCGAATTTTGAAGTTTCGCACCGCCTTGGTGAAATCATCCGGCAACTCGGCCGAGTCAATATGGTGCAGAATCGTGCGTTTGATATCCATATTGGAGGCAACGACAGGGGCATAAAAAACCTTGCCGTCCTCGAGAGCTACGCCCTCAACGCGCCCATCTTTGGTGAGGATTTTCTCAATCCCCGAACCTGTCTGGATTGTACCGCCGTGATCCTTGAAAGAGGCTGCAATGGCACTCGAAATTGCACCCATCCCCCCACGCGCGAAACCCCATGCTCCGATGCCACCGTCAATGTCACCCATGTAGTGGTGCAGCAGCACATATGCCGTGCCGGGTGAGTACACCCCAAGGCCGGTACCGATAATGCCGGAGCCAGCCAAATGGGCCTTGATCAGGTCGTTTTCGAAATGCTCATCCAGAAAGTCACCAATGGACATTGTCCAGAATTTCAGTGTTTCGCCGAGCTCCCGATTGCCCAGCTCGTGTGCTTTTTTTACGAGATAAGCCAGTTCGCCGAGATCACGTGGGTGGAGAGACGCCGGGTCCGGTGCAGCTCGAAGCAGAAATGGACGGATAAAACGGCATTGCCGCATGATGGCTTGCGAATAACCGCGATAGGCGTCGGCATCCTTTGCAGAATGTCGCGCCATCTCGCGTTTAAGGGCGTTGTGATCGGAATAATAGGCGAAGTAATCCCCATCGCGCGTAAAGCTCGCGCCACCTTCATACGGAATAACCTGAAGTCCGTATTTCGGTAACTCGAGGTCCCGGGCAATCTCGCGCCGCAGAAGAGAGCAAACGTACGAGCAATTCGAGTACGTCCAACCATCGTGCAGTGAGCGGCTGACTGCAGCGCCTCCAATCCAATCGTTCTTTTCGACCACCAAAACACGCATGCCGGCACGTGCCAAATAGGCGGCGGCAGTCAATCCGTTGTGACCAGCACCGGCCACAATAACGTCGTATCTGTTCTCAACCGTCAAATTCTTCCATCCCTTTCTCTCTCGTTTACAGATCAGGTTCGAGTTCGTAAAGTTTATTTGAGCGCTCAAATAAAATTTAAGCTATTGACGCATCTTTTTTGCGCGCTGTAGATGGCTGTATTCGTAGAAGGAGCGGCAATTGGTCGAAGCAGATCGTAAACGGCCCCGCAAAGAGCGGAAGGAGAACGCAGATCGTCGTCGCCGACAGCTGCTGGACGCGGCTCGCCGCTCTATATTGGCTCATGGGTTGGCAAAAACGACGCTCGCAACGGTCGCGTCTGAAGCTGAGCTTTCTCAGGGTGTTGCGGCGTTTTACTTCAAGTCGAAGCTTGGTCTTCTAACGGAAGCTTTACGCGACCTTTACCAGCGCTACGAAGACCACTGGACAGCTTCTTTAGGGCGCGCAGGGGATAAGCCAGCCGAAAAAATAAGGGCTCTGATAAAAGCTGACTTTCACCCGGATGCATGTGGTCCGGATGTCTTACCCCTTTGGTATGCGTTTTGGGGCGAGCTTCGATTTCAACTGCAGTACGATGAAGTTGCCGAGCATTTCGAAACACGTCGGAGAGAGACCTTGCGTGTAATCTGGAACGAATTGCTGCCCGACGATGAGGTCACTTCACCAGATCAAATGGCTGAATGGATGGAGACATTGACGGATGGCTATTGGCAACGATTGCATCTCGCTCCTCAAGGCCTGAGCCGGAAGCAGGCGGAACACGCTGCCTGGGGTTGCCTAGTTCGCCTGGCCCCGGAATTACTTGGGGATACGGCTTAGTCAATTACGACTGAAAGGCCCAACAAAATGACGCACGTGCGGTCATCGCAGCAGCCTCGGCCATCTTGGAGCGCGATCTTGAAAGAGGCGCGTTACCTTGCGCGGCTTGCTCTTCCGATAGTTATCTCTCTTGCTGCAGCTGCTTTGATTGGCGTCGTGGACACCGTGATGGTGGCTCCATTGGGAACACTTCCGTTGGCGGCGGTCTCGATCACAGCCTCGGTGCTGATCATCTTTTATTCAGCGCTCTACGGCTTTGTTTCCGCAATTGGTGTGCGGATGGCTGAAGCCTTTGGGAAAACGAGTGAACGAGGGCTTGCATCGGCAACAAGCGCTGGGCTTATCGTTTCGCTGGTCGTTGGAGTCGTTGGGGCTGCTGTAATGATCTGCCTCAAGCCTGCCCTTTCCTGGATTGGGCAGCCGCCCGAAGTGGTCAGTCTGATTGGCGGCTACTGGATCGCGATGAGCCTCCTTTTGGTGCCCTTCACGATTTTCTATGCTTTGAAAGCCCTGTTTGACGCCATGAATCGCCCGTGGATTGGGGTTGGCCTCGCGTTCCTTGCGGTCGGTTTCAATATCCCTTCGAACTATGTTTTGATCCACGGAGTTGCTGGTTGGCCGGGTCTGGGTCTCGTCGGTGCCGGGATCGCTAGTCTGTTGTCTCAGATGGTGCCGTTAATTGTGGCATTCGTGATTTTGCGCGCGTGGAGAAAAAAGGAGGGTTTTCTAAAAACCGCAGGTTTTGATTGGTCCGAGGTTAAGGCGCAGGTCAAAGAAGGGTTCATTATTTCTGTTGGCTACCTGGGGGAGGGGGCCGCTTACGCTGTCGCCGGCCTTATGCTTGGATGGTTTAGTGCCGCCGCGCTCGCCGCGCATCAAATCGTTTCCGCGGTCAGCGACGTAGTCTATATGGTGCCGCTAGGGGTTTCGATTGCGATTTCGATACGCGTAGCTCAGGCAATTGGTGCGGATGAAACAGATAGGCTCAAGCCGATTGTGTTGGCGTCGCTATTGGTCGTTGTTGGTTGGATGGCCGTTGTCGTTACTGGTATTTTGATAGGCTGTGTTCCTTTGGCCAATAGCCTTTCAGATGACCCAAAAGTCGTTTCTCTCGCGATATCGATGTTCCTCGTGATTGCTGCAATGCAGATTGCAGATGGCGTGCAGGGGACAATGCTGGGCGCTTTTCGGGGCATGATGGACAATCATGTCCCCGTTGCTATCACCTTGATTGCCTATTGGCTCTTTGCATTGCCGCTTGGATATGCGCTGGGCTTTTGGCTTGAGGTCGGCCCCAATGGAGTTTGGATTGGGTACGGCTCAGGTCTCTCCTTGGCGGCTATCGCGTTGACCTATCGCTTCTTCTCCAAAAACCGCTAGTCGGCGTTGTTTGCGAGCTCACCAAAGGCCCAACTTGTCCAAGAGTTTAAGGCGTAGGATTTCTGCTTCGACAAGAGTTTCTTTCGCATACGAGAAGGGCAATGGTTTGAGGGGGGTAACCGGAAATTCCAGCTCGTCCGCTTTGGTTCCTATCGCCCATTTGGCGAGGACGCGCCCCATTGCCGTGGCGATGGCAACGCCGCGCCCATTGTATCCCAGACCTGTCATAACCCCCGGAGTGAGTTCATGCAGGTGTGGACAACCGCGGATGCAGATCTCCAGAATAGGCGTTTGTGCAAATCAACACCTTCTCTGAGATGACAGTCCCTTTGGGAGTTTCAATCCGAAAACGGTCGGCCTCTGAAGTAATCTGGTTGGCTGGCGTATCGCCGAAGATTTCCACACCGTTGCGGCGACCTGCTTCGGCCAGCCCAAGCGCATATTTCAATGGGTGCAAAGCACCGCCGCGACGATCCAGAACACCACCAAGGTAAGCTTCGGTCCCCGTCAGGCGCTGCATTTCGCTTTGATCAAGCTGTATCATGCCCCCGCCGTGGTTGTTCCAATCCTCGGCGAGCTTGTGTAATTCACTGAGTGTTTTGTGAGTATGCGCTGCGCGCAGCCAACCCGGACGTTTTGCGTCGCACTCAATGCCGTGCCGAGCAATTAAGTCGAACACAAGATCGGCAGCTTCACCAGCCATTCGGATCATTCTGTTTCCCCAGAGATCACCAAATTTGGTTTTGATGCCCGTCGGTCCGTCCTTGAGGCCCACATTGATCTGACCGCCATTGCGCCCGGAAGCTCCCCAGCCAGGGTGCTGGGCATCGATAACAACAACTTTGTCGCCCTGCTCGACCAAATTAAGTGCCGCCGAAAGTCCGGTGAAACCGGCGCCAATCACGGCTACGTCGGATTGCTGTTCGCCAACGAGCTGCGGGTATTCTGCTGAATAGCTAGCGGTTGAAGACCACAGGCTATTTGCGATGACTGGGTTTTCGTTACGGATCATCTATTGGCCTCGCGCTTGTCTTGCGGGGGGAATTGCATAGGTTTGGCGCGTGATACTTTGCCGGAAAGTTCGTGAAGAATGCCAAGACTTTTGAACCAATTCGAATTGAAACCCACTGTTGAGCTCGACGCGTTCAAGCAGGCGTGGAACGCGTTTGTCGAACACTTGGTCAAGTCAGGTCTGGCCACGAAAGGGGCGCCTTTGTGTAAACGCATCCCCGCAAGTGGTTATGATACCGACAAGCAGCGAGATCATACGCTTATGGCTGTTATCGAATTCAAGGATCAATTGCAGGCCGACGCGGCTTGGGTCGCGATTGAAGATCGCATTGAGCCTCTGGGAGCTTTGCATCGCAAGGTTATTTCTTTGGTGCATGAGCCAGTTTTCACTTTTTGGTCGGAACTCTAGAATGACGATTGCGAACACCCGGTTTGTTTTCACATCTTTTCTTCTTCACCATTGAATGATTATTCAATCAATGACATATATCCCTTAGATGTCAAATGCGCTCTGGTTGGGGAAGTTTGGCCGTGGAGGCAGGCAAAACCGATGGAGGGCTCTAATAGATGGGATGTAGTCGGGTGAGACATTCGACAAACGAAAAAACAAACCCTGAGGGGCGTCGGCGTACCGAGTCCAAGGAAGTGAGGCGTCAACAACTCATCGATGCGACAATCGACTCGATTGCTCAAAACGGAATTGGTGGAACGACCATGTCCACCGTGACTGAGATTGCCGGTTTGTCGCTGGGCATCGTCAACTTCCACTTTAAAAGCAAACAGAACTTGCTGGAAGAAACGTTGCTGTTTCTTGCAAAGGAGCATCATGAACAGTGGTTGCAAGCTTTTGAAAATGCGGGGCTGTCAGCGCCAGAGAAACTGTTGGCTATTGTCGACGCGCACTTCCACCCGCAGATTTGTACTCCAAAGAAGCTAGCCGTTTGGTTTGCGTTTTTTGGAGAGGCAGGGCGGCGCAAAGTCTACCGCAGCCTGATCAATGATATCGATCAGGAACGGTACAACATTGCACGACGACTATGTTCAGAGATTGCCGAGGACGGTGAATACATGGACATGCCGCCAAGGCAAGTCGCCAATATCCTCGAAGCACTTTACGACGGGATCTGGTTGGAGCTTTTGACCTACCCAGAAAACTTTCGACGTACCGAAGCGCGGGATCACATCACCGCCTTCCTTTCCAAAGTCTATCCGGGCCACTTTCGAATGCCAGAGTTTATCAACGGTGATTGAAACGAGCGGCTTTCAGACCGGACATGCCAGACAAGATCAGCCAGCGCGCGGCGCAGCCAGCTTAGGGTAAAATTATGGGCAGGGACTCTCGCTACGACATTCTTTTCGAACCAGTCCAAATCGGGCCAGTAACTGCGCCAAACCGATTCTATCAGGTTCCGCACTGTACCGGTATGGGTTGGCAATACCCCCGTACACTTGCCGCGATGCGCAAAGTGAAGGCGCAAGGTGGATGGGGCGTCATATGCACGGAGTATAACTCAATCCATCCATCTTCTGACGACCTGCCGCATCCCTACGCGTCGCTTTGGGATGATAGCGACGTTCGGGCACACGCACTGATGACGGACGCGGTGCACGAATACGGCAGCCTTGCAGGTGCTGAACTATGGTACGGAGGCGCTAACTCGAACAACTTGTTTTCCCGGTTGCCGAGCATGGATGTCGACAGCCGGCCAAACACCAAAGGACATCCATATCAGACGCGTGCGATGGACAAGCAGGACATTCGAGACTTGCGTCGCTGGCATCGAAAGGCGGCATTGAGGGCACGAGACGCCGGATTTGACGTTGTCTATGTTTATGCAACGCACGGTTACCTGATATCGAACTTTCTGCATCCGCGCGTGAACACACGCGCTGACGAATATGGCGGCACGTTGGAAAACAGGGTGCGTCTGACCCGAGAACTGATTCAGGAAACCAAAGACGCCGTTGGGGATCGGTGCGCCGTGGCTGTCCGCTTCTCTGCAGACGAAGAGATCGGCGAGGATGGCCAGCCCATCTATGGTGAGCGACGAGAAATGTTTGAGATGCTCTCTGATCTTCCGGATTTGTGGGATATCAACATTGCAGACTACTCGGTCGAGATGGGTGTGTCCCGTTTTACCAAAGAGGCAGCTCTTGAACCCTACATGCATTGGGTCAAGTCCGTGACAGATAAGCCCGTCGTGACTGTTGGTCGCTTCACGTCACCCGATACAATGGCCTCGCAAGTCAGACGGGGGGTTACGGATTTTATCGGTGCAGCGCGCCCATCGATTGCTGATCCATACCTTCCGAAAAAGATCGAAGAAGGGCATTTGTCTGCGATCCGCGAATGTATCGGATGCAATGTCTGCTACGCCAGCGACTCGATCGGTGTGCCTATTCGATGCACTCAGAACCCAACAATGGGAGAGGAGTGGCGTAAAGGCTGGCACCCCGAAGTCATTCGGAAGAAATCTTCAGATGCGCGCATTCTGATTGTCGGGGCAGGGGCTGCCGGACTTGAAGCTGCACGGGCACTTGGTGTGCGTGGGTATGATGTCCTCTTGGCAGAAGCTTCTAGTGAATTGGGTGGCAGGGTGTCGCGCGAAGCGGCCCTGCCTGGAATGAGCGAGTACATTCGCGTCAAAGACTATCGCGAGCAGCAATTGATTGAGATGCCCAACGTTGGAATCTACCGCGAAAGTCCGCTGAAAGTTGACGATATCATGGCCGTTGAGGCCGACCACGTCGCAATTGCGACCGGTGCGACTTGGCGAAAGGAGTTTTTTGACGAAGAACGTTTCGTCCCGGTCGCAGAAGGAGCCGCTCTAACTCGCGTTTTTACCCCCGATGACATCATGGATGGAAAGCTACCCAATGGACCGACGCTCGTTTTTGATGGTGACGGCTATTACATGGCCAGCGTTATTGCAGAAAAAATTAGAGCGCAGGGGCATGTCGTAATTCTGGCCACACCGTCTGACAGTGTTTCTGATTGGGCGGGAAGAACGTCCGAGCGCTGGCGCATCCGAACGCATTTGCTTCGCTTAGGGGTCGAAGTCCTGCCGTCAAAGTCGCTTGAGTACTTTAGTGGTGAAATCGCGGAGTTAGGGTGCGCCTATGGCGGGCCAAGTGTGACTGTGCCAGTTGCCAACGTTGTCATGGTTACCGCTCGGACGCCAAATGATGGCCTTTACAGGGGTTTGCTGGGCCGGATGAATTCTGAGGATTTGCAGTTCAGCCTTCGTCGCATTGGAGATTGCGATGCCCCGGCGATTATTGCGGCAGCCATCTATGCAGGTCATCGATACGCTCAGGAATTGGACGATGCAGTGGATGACGACATTCCACTTAAACATGATCGTGTAGACGTCGGCCAGCGACCCATCTGACTGCGCTGTTCGAAATCTGCGGTACGCTCTTAAAAAACGTAGGAGAAATCATCCATGCCGGAAGGCCTAGTAATTCGCCATCTCGAATTGAAAGACCACGAAGAGTGGCGCCGCTTATGGACGGCATATTTGGATTTCTACGATACCTCTGTATCAGAAGAAGTTTATGAGGTTTCGTTCAACAGGTTGTTGTCAACGGATTCAGGTGAATACAATTGTTTCATCGCTGAGTTAGAAGGAAAACCGGTTGGAATAGCGCACTACCTTTACCATAGGTTTATGTGGTCAGTGGAGGATACATGTTATCTAATGGACCTATTTGCTGACCCGCAGGTTAGGGGAAAAGGTGTTGGTCGAGCTCTAATCGAATCTGTTTTTCAGATCGCCAAACAGCACGGTGTTCCAACCACCTATTGGACAACTCAAGAATTCAATTACAAAGGCCGATTATTATACGACAAATTGGCTAGAAGAACGCAATTTATTGTTTATGAAAAAGACGAATGATCGGTGGGGTCTTGTCAGATAAACTTCGCTTAAGCGGGGCAGGGCGGTTGCGTAGCATTTGGGAATGACCAAACCTGCCACTTTCAATAACTTCAAAACTAGCCCAGAGATCATCCGTCTGGTGGTGAAAACGTATATTCGGATTCGCTTTCACTTCGAAATGTGGAAGACCTGCTTTACCAGTATGGGGTCGATGTCAGCCACGATACTGTCCGCTACTGATGGAAAAGGTTCGTCCGATGTTTGCCTCTAATATCAAACGAAAGCGGGTGAAACACTACGTGCATTCTTGAAATGGAAGTGGCATGTGGACGAGGTTTTTGTTAAGGTGAATGGCAAGAAATCGGCCGGGTACTTCGCTGATCCGCGGAGTGTCCCACAGCTGCCACGCCTCCGGCGGGAGGGCTGCTTGATGCGGGGATTAAAGATGATGCGGGTCTTTCAAAGGGGCAGCTTCCCATTTTCACGGTTGTTTACCGCGGCGGAGCACGTCCTATTCAGCGCCTGCCGAACCGAAAGAGATCGACACGGGAGCGCGCAATGACACTCTGGTTCGAAGTTTGTTCGGACGGGGTAAACGGTTGTGAGGACCTAGCCGCGGTGGGCGGTTTCGAACACTTTGTGGTCGGCAGTAAACCGGGGCGCGCTTGGCTTCAGGTGGCTATCAAATCCGGAACGTGAACTCCCTCCACGCCCGTTACAAAAGGCTCAAAAAGCCCTTCTACGGACCAGTCCCGAAAGACCTCAACGGCTACATCCGGTGGCTGGAGACTCGTTTATCTGGGATGCAGCCAGTCGAAGCCACGCGAACCTCATAGTGCGCACTCGCGTCGCAGGACGTCCACTTCAAGCTAATCGTGAATTTGGTTTTTTGCTGCGCGGACTTGCAGCGTGAAAATTGCCGCAGAAGCCCAAGATTCCAAACCGCCGCACAGCATGGGCACCACCCGGTTGCCAGAATCACATTCTTAGGTGATCCTTCGATAAATTGAAGGATCGCAATATGTTTAGATACCTAATAATTGCTCTCAGCATTGGCGCATCTACTGTCCTGTTCGCACAAGAGGCATCCGATGATGCCGCTGCAACGGAAGATACCTCGGCGACTTCATCTGTCCTACTAACTGATGCAGAATTGCAGACTTTGGTAGCCCCGGTAGCTCTCTACCCCGACACATTGCTGATACAGATTTTTGTCGCTGCCACACAGCCCTTGGAGATAGTAAAGGCTGAACGGTATTTGCTGGATAACACCGACCGTGATCCCGTCGAGCTTGAACCGGAAATCGAAGCCATGGGCTGGGACCCTTCTGTCAGTGTATTGGCGACTGCGTTCCCAGACGTCGTTGGTCAGATGGCTACCCATATCGATTGGACCGAGACAGTCGGCACAGCCATGCTGGCCCAGTCCGATGATGTGATGGATGCGGTGCAGGTCATGCGGGATCAGGCAATTGACAGCGGTGCTCTTATTTCCGGGCCCGAACAAACCGTCGAGGTGTCCAATGACGACACAATTGTAATTTCGCCGACAGAACCCGAGACAGTGTACGTTCCGCAATACAATCCAGAGACAGTGTACACTGGACCTTCGACTGGCGATGTTGTGGGTGCGGCATTGTTAACGTTTGGCACCGTGGCCTTGATTGACGAGATTTTTGACGATGACGACGATTGGTACGACTATTGGGGGTGCCGAAATTGCGGTGGCTGGGGAGGTGGTCCGATATACAGAAACCCTGATATCGACATAGATGTCGATGGCAACGTCAATATTGGCAATGACATAGATCTGGGCGACCGTACGGATATCGGATGGAAACCCGATGCTGGCCGTCAACAGGAAGCCCGAGACAAAATCGCAGATCACAAAAGACCTGAAGGTGGACGTGGCGATTTGCCAGTCAACCGCCCTGAGGGTCGTACGGATGAACTGCGCGCAAAGTTGAGCCGCGAGTCCGGTTCCGCAGACATTAGTCAGGACCGGGCAGTCGCTGCGGGCGCAGGTGCAGGGGCTGTTGCTGGCGGTGCTTTGGCAAATCGGGGTTACGGAAACAAATCCCTGCCGCAGGTGAATCGGGGCAATGTTGATCAGGATAGGGCTGCCGCAAAACAGCAGGCTATCGACCGCACCAAGCGTCCGGACACGGCGAAAAAGCCTGTCGCAAAAAGACCGCAGACCGCCAAGAAGCCGCAGGCGAAGAAAGCCGCAACAACTCAGCGCAAGACCTCGGCGGCCAAAGGGCAAGCGATGAAGAAAAAAGCGTCCGGCAACAGAACTCAAAGCGCGTCCAAACGTGGGCACGCCGCCAAAGGCAAGCGGAGACGGTAAGATGCGTAGATCGGTAATTTCTTTTTTATTGCTCGCTGCGACCACAAGTCCGGCGCTGTCGGACGGAGCCCAATTTGATACGCCTCAAACCGCACTGGACACTTTTGTCGGTGCTTTGCAGGCCAACGATCAGAGCAAGTTGCTCGAAATTTTCGGTCCCGAAGCCGAGGATTTGGTTGGAACGGGTGATCCGGCGGAAGATCAAGAAAGAAGGCAAGAAGTGCTTGGTATGTACGCCGAGGGGTACCGTTTTCAGCCTGAGGATGATGGGGTTGTACTTCTTCTGGGGGAAGACAGTTGGCCCTTCCCGATCCCAATTCAGCGAGCAGAAGAAGGTTGGCAATTTGACCTAGAAGCTGGGATCGAGGAACTCTCAGCCCGCGAAATAGGTTTGAATGAATTGGAAGTGATCGAATTGCTTGAGGCCTATGTTGATCTTCAGGCAGCATTCCGCCTTGTGGACCACAACGGTGATGGCGTCATGGAATTCGCTCAGTCAATCATTTCCGATCCAGGGAAGCGGAACGGCCTCTTCTGGCCAGAAGAAGACAGTTTTGTCGGAGCAGCGCTTGCCCGCGCCGCCGCCTCGGGGTGGAGCGACGGTGCGGCCGATTACGAACCCGAACCTTTCCTCGGATACTACTTCACAATTTTGCAGGGGCAGGGACCGAAAGCCCCGGGTGGTGCCTATTCCTACTTTGTCGGCGATCGGTTCGTCGCGGGGCATGCCTTGCTGGCAGTACCTTCTGAATACGGAGAAACTGGTATCCATTCCTTTCTGGTTGGTGAAAACGGGATTGTTTACGAGGCTGATTTTGGCCCGAAGACACTTAGTGTTTCAGAGGAAATTTTCGCCTACAATCCCGACACTAATTGGTCACCAATCGAGTAAACTTAGATCGGCGACGACGCTTAGGGTCAGGACTCGTTTTTGTTTCATAGCCAGAACATGACGGTTCCGGCGAGAGCAATTGCGGACAGAAAGATCTTGGGGCACCCGTTGTAGCTGGTTGCCACTCGCCGCCAATCCTTAAGCCTTCTGAACATGAGCTAGATCCTGTTGCGTCGTTTGTATATGTGCTTGGCGTATTTGATGGATGTCTTTTGGTGCTTTCGGCCAGGAATGCAGGAACGTTTAACCATCGACCTGTGCGGGTTTTCGCGAAGCGAGATTGAATTGCTGCGACGGCGGGGTGCTTTGATCCTAAGCGAATTTTCAGGGAATGATATCGGAGAAACGATACTCGTGTCGGAAGATCACAAAGCGTGAATGTCCAATGGATCGGAGAAGCCCTTGATCTGGGTCCCGCCAAATGTCTCCTGAATATCAACTCCGTCGAGCAGATCCAGGGTTTCTTGATCAACCAAAATCCGGCTTCCGGTGTTCTGGGTTTCCGCTTCCAATCGGGCTGCGAGATTTACTGCGGAGCCGATACAGGTATAGGTCGCTCGGTTGTCAGTGCCGGCATAGCCCGCGACGACTTCGCCTGTGGCGATACCGATCCCGATCCTGAGACTCCGTTCTCCATCCGCGAGCCGGTCATGATTCAGCATCTCGATCATGCTATGCATTTCATGCCCCGCAGCTACCGCACTTTGCGCAGTATTGTTAAGAGGTTGTGGAACGCCGAAGAGAGCCATCAACCCGTCACCCAGCATCAGGCTGACAATGCCGCCATTGCTGGTCACCGCCTCGAACATCAACGTGTAGAAGGTGTTGAGCAGATCAATTGTTGCCTCGGGCGCGAGGTTTTCCGAAAGGGCTGTGAAACCGCGAATGTCGCAAAAAAGAACCGTTGCGTTTGCACGTTTGCCACCGATGGCAAAGCCAGACTCTTGCAGGTCTTGTGCAACTTCGGTGGTCGCGAAACGTTCGAGCAGGCGTCTTTGTTCGTCCCGCAATCGCTTCTTTTCAAGGCCGCTGGAGACGCGGGCGCTGAGAAGCGTCTTGTTCACCGGCTTGGGCAAATAGTCTTCTGCGCCTAACTCGATGCAGCGCACAATATTGTCGAGCCCTTCGACAGAGGAGGTCACAATCACCGGCAATTCGCGCAGGTCGGGGTCCGCATTGATTGCCTCCAGAACCTGAAACCCGTCCATTTCCGGCATTTCGATATCGAGTAGAAGCAGGTCATAAGACTGACTCGACAACATCTCCATTGCGACGAGGCCGTTCTCCGCGACAGAGGCTTTGTGCCCCAACAGTTCAACATTGCGAGACAGGAGTAGCCGATTGACTTTGTTGTCATCAACGATGAGGAGATGGCCGGGTGTATCAGTCATTGTTCAGGGTCCGCAGGGCCGCAGCAGCTTTGGCGAAAGCGGCCTCCAGAGCTTTCGCATCTGTAAGGTCGCCAGTCGCTGGTATGTCCCCGAGCTCGATTTTTCTGGCCAACTCGGCCAGTGCAGTCGCACCAAAGGTGTTTGCATTCGACTTAATGGAATGAGCCGCGCGGCGATATCCATCAGCGTCAGACGCGTCGGCAGCCGCTTTCAATTCTGCGATCATGCCAGGGGCTTCGTCGAGGAAGGTGTTCACAAGCTCGGCGGCAAATTCGTCGCCTGTCGCGTCCTTGAGTTCAGCGAAGATATCAAGATCAATTGGACCGTTTGTCATGGATTACTTGCTTTTCCTAGGAACATTCAAAAGGGCTTCGATAAGAATAGGCAGGCGGATCGGTTTGGCGATGTAGTCGTCCATCCCGGCATCTAAACACATCTCGCGGTCGCCTTGCATGGCGTTAGCGGTCATGGCGACTATACGCGGTCGGTCTTCTCCGGGAAAATCCTGGTTTATGCAGCGTGAGGCTTCGAGCCCATCCATTTCGGGCATCTGCACGTCCATCAATACGACATCGTATGCTTGCCGGTTCACGCTTTCGACCGCCTCAGCGCCGTTGCTGGCCAGATCAGCGCGATAGCCCATCTGTTCAAGTAGGCGAAGCGCAAGTTTCTGGTTCACCAAATTATCCTCAGCCAGCAGAATACGCAGAGGGTGGCGTTTGGCCATCTGTGGATCAGTCTGGGGTTTGTCTGCGGGTTTGGTCGCTTTCACGGGAGTATCTTCGGTTGAAAACAACGTGACCAGAGTATCGAAAAGATGCGACTGACGCAGCGGCTTGGTGAGGTTGGCAGCAAAGAGGCCGTCTTCGAGGTCAATGTCGCGCGGACCAAGAGAACTAAAGAGGATCAGCGGCAAGTCCGGATGCTTGGCCCGAATTTTCCGGGCAAGTTCCTCACCATCCATTTCTGGCATGTGCATGTCGAGAATTGCCAGATCGAACTTTTGAGCCTTCTCGAGTGTGGCCAGCGCATCGGACGGGGTTTCGCAGGTAGTGGTTTTAGTGCCCCATTTCTCGGTCTGGAGCGACAAGATTTTACGGTTGGTGGCGTTGTCATCCACCATAAGGATGCGTTTGCCTTCAAGCTCGGACTGAACGCCCACCAGATCGCGCGACGATGATTTGACCGGTTTGGAGGGTTTGGCCCGGATCGTAAACATAAAGGTCGAACCATGCCCTTCACCGTCACTTCGTGCCCACATGGTGCCGCCCATGAGTTCCGCAAGACGCTTGGAAATTGCCAGGCCGAGTCCGGTGCCGCCATATTTACGAGTTGTTGAGCTGTCTGCCTGACTGAAGGACTGGAACAGACGGCTCATACCTTTTTCGCTCAGGCCAATACCAGTGTCGCGGACTGTGAAAGTTAGCTCAAGCGATCCGCGTTTCTTGGTGGTTTGTTCAACAGATAAAACCACTTCCCCGCTTTCGGTAAACTTCACGGCGTTGGAAAGCAGGTTGAGCAGAATTTGCCGCAACCGGGTCAGGTCAGCACTGATCGCAAGGGGCAGAGCGTCGTCAAATTCATAGGCCAGATCGAGCTGCTTTTCGGCGGCCTTGCCGCTGATCAGATCTAGCGCGCTTTCGATACATTCACGCAGGTCAAACGGATTGTTCTCGATGTCCATCTGCCCGGCTTCGATTTTCGAAAAATCGAGAATTTCGTTGATGATGCCCAGTAGTGCGTCGCCACTGTCGCGGATCGTGTTGGCATAGTCGCTTTGCTCGGCATCTAACTTGGTATCCATCAGGAGCCCACTCATCCCGATAACAGCATTCATCGGTGTACGGATTTCGTGGGACATGGTGGCGAGAAACGCGCTTTTTGCTTCGTTAGCAGACTCGGCCACCTCACGGGCCTTTTCGGCCTCGCGGAAAAGGCGCACGTTCTCGATGGCAATAACAGACTGATCCGCAAAAGACTCAGCCATAGCAATATCGTCGTCCGAAAACGGTATTTTTGATTTCCTTATGAAATAGAGTCCGCCCAAACACTTGTCTCCGCGCATTAACGGTATGCCAAGGAAAGCTTCAAATCCGTTTTCTTCGTGAAGCTTCTTTGCTAACCGAGGTAAGCCCTGCGACGTCAAATCGTGTACATGCATGGTTTTCCCGGACAGTAACACGGACGACAGAAAATTATCTTTCGGGTCCAACGGGTGTCGGGTTCGTCCGAAATCGCGTAATAGGCCTTTTGGCGTCGCCAAAGCCACTTGCCACCAGAAACTGTCATCTGACAAAGCGGCGCCTGCCATGTCGCATGAAACAAGCCGTGTCGCGGAATTTACAATCGCCTCAAAAACAGGTGTGGTATCTGAAGGCGATTGGCTGATCACCCGCAGTACATCAGCACTGGCAGTCTGTCGCGCTAAGGAAGCCTGAGTTTCATTGAACAGACGCACGTTTTCCAGCGCGATGATAGCCTGATCCGCGAAAGATTCGGCAATGGCTACTTCGTCAACACTGAAAGCCTTCGACGTTTTCCGAATAAAGACGAGAGTGCCGAAACAGTCTTTCCCTCGCATCAAGGGTACCATCAAGAACGACTTGAATCCTTGTCGCTCAACGATTTCCGTGTCCCGCGGAGATAGTTCATCAAAGCGCGATTCATCCAATTGCAGCGTCTTGCCGCTCTGGATGACGCGGGATGGCAGGTTGTCGTCGGGATCAATTGGCAGGCGCTCAGTCCAAGTGATTTCCTCTAAACCATCCGGAGTTGCGGCCGCCACTTGCCAGTATTCAGTTTTGTTAGCCTGCATGGCAATCGACAAGTCGCAATCGATGAGAGCTGTAGCCAGTCCGACAATCTTCTCAAAAACCGGTTTGGTATCTGTCGGGGATTCCGAGATCACTCTGAGAACATCCGCACTTGCCGTTTGGCGAGAGAGTGCGACTTGCGTATCGTTGAACAATTTAGAGTTTTGAATCGCTATGATCGCCTGCGAGGCAAAAGTCTCCATCTGCTTGATTTGCTTGTCCTCAAAGGCGGCTTTATTTCGGCTGCCCATACTGATGACACCAATCGTGTCACCGTCGCGTATCAAAGGTACAGAGAGAACCGACCTGTATCCTTGCAAGTTGGACCTAATGACCGGATCATAGTTAGGGTCCGCTTGAGTATCCTCAACGTAGTCGGCGCGCCCATACAAAAGCGCCCGGGCGGTCGCCGACGTTTCCCCCGGCTCAAATGGGTGCGACTCGAGGAATTTGGCAAAATTCTCTGTGAGATTGTGCCCGGCAAAGAAATGGAATTTTCCGTCCTCGGGTTTCTTTAGCGCCACAAAAGCATCCTGTAGGCGGCAGATGCGCGACGAAACCGCTACCAACGCTTCCAAAACCGGCTCTAAAGCGTCAGGGGAACGGGAAATCACCTCGAGCACTTCGGATGTCGCCTTCTGATACCCCAGTGCCTCTTCAACTTCTGCAGTGCGGGCCTGCACTTCTTTGAACAGTCGCGTATTGTTGATGGCGATCACGGCCTGGGACGCGAAGGTTTCGAGTAGGCTGACTTGTTTGTCGCTAAACGCAGCTGCCTGCCGATGCGCCATAACAATAACGCCAACGGTTACGCCATTGCTGACCAAAGGGACACCAAGAGTAGTAAGATAGTCCCCGATCTCAGCCGCTTTTTTCCATGTGTAAGTCGGATCCCTACGGGTGTCTTTTATATAGACCGTCTTGCCTTGCAGAGCCGTGCGCCCGATGCAAGACCCCTCTTCTGGCGCGATAGGGTTGTCGGACAGGAATTTGAGAAAAGCATCACTCACATTGTGGGACATGGCCACGCGGTATAAGCCATCGTCAGCATCCTTCATTGCAAAGAACGCGTATTCCGGTGAACAGATACGCGACGAAACCTCCAGGATGGCGTCCAAAACCGGTGGAAGATCGTTAGGTGAACGCGAGATGACGTCGAGCACTTCGGACGTCGCCGTCTGATACTTCAGCGCCTCCTCGACTTCAGCAGTGCGTTCCTGAGTTTCCCGGAATAGCCGTGCGTTCTCGATGGCGATGCTGGCTTGATTGGCAAAACCCTGAACGAGTTCGACGCTGTTTTGTTGCGGCGGTCCGGCCTCGGCCCAACCGACAATTATGACGCCCCAAATCCGCGCCTCTGCCCGGATCGGTACGGCCATCAAGCGCCGATACCCAGCCTTTCGGGCAAGCTCTGGGCTGAAATACTCGGGCCCCCGTGCATCTGCTAGATGCTGGACTTCGCCGCTTTCCACGACCAATGGAGCCAGATGACCCTTGGAAGCTTCCAATGGATAGTCCGAAGTCAGTGCCTTCAGAGTAACCTTCGGAAACCCGTATTGTGCGCAGAAATGATAGAGATTGCCGTCAAAGCGTTCGAGAACGCAGAACTGCGCCCCACAAAGCTCAGCGGATTTTTGCACGACAAGGTCAAACACAGGCTGGATGTCGGACGATGCTTCGTTGATGAGGTGCAAGATTTCAGCACTGGCACGTTCGCGCACCAATGCCTCTTCGACCTCGGCCGTGCGCGCCCGAACTTGCTCAAAAAGCCGAGTGTTATTGATAGCAATCAACGCTTGGGAGGCGAACGTTTCCAAGAGCGCGATCTGTTTTGAATTGAATGGTGCAACTTTGTCGTGGCAGAGCACGACCACACCGACCACAACCTTATCCTTGACCAATGGGACACCCAGAAGCGAGCGATACTTGCCAATACGTGCGGCTTCCTTCCAGGCGTATTCGTTAGCTTCAGTGTCCTCGTAGTAGACTGTTTCTCCTCGTGCAGCTGTTTGGCCAATGCCGCTCCCATGACCTGCCGGCACTGGGTGTGCCTTCATGAACTTCATGAAATCACTGTCAAAGTCGAGCATGATGTCAGTATGGTAAAGGTTGTCTTGGGGATTCAGAATCGAGATTGCCGCATATTTTGGCTCGCAAATCCGGCTGGCGACTCTCAGTATCTCCGTCAGCACCGGCTCCAGCTCATTCGGAGATCGCGAAATCACCGACAATACGTCTGACGTGGCGGTCTGATACTCCAGCGCCTGCGTGACTTCTTCTGTCCGCTCCTCCAACTCGTGGAAAAGGTTTGCGTTGGTAATCGCGATAACCGCCTGATCCGCAAAAGTTTCCAGCAGTTTGATCTGTTTGGCGGAAAAACCCGAGACCATTGGCGCCCCAAGAGAGATAACGCCTACGACTTCGCCGTTTTTGACAAGCGGAAGTCCAAGCAATGATTTGTAATCACCCACGCCGCTTTCTTCCAACCAGGTGTAGGTGTCATCCGCTTCGACATCTTCGACATAGCTTGTGCGTTTCGACAAGATTGCACGCCCGCTTACACCGTTCTCCGCTGGCGAAATCGGGTGAGCTTTGACGTACTCTGCAAAGGCCGTGTCTTGTGTGAGCGTCGAGTGCACATGAAAAAGCCCATCGTCCGGGTCGAGCATTGCGACATAGGCATCCTGCAATTCGCAGATGCGCGACGCTTCTTTAAGAATGGCGTCCAGAACAGGCGACAGTTGATTGGGAGACGCTGAGATCACACGCAGCACTTCGGATGTTGAAGTCTGATACTCCAAGGCTTGCGTGACTTCCGCGGTACGGTCCTGCACCTCTCGGAACTGGCGTACGTTATCCATTGCGATCACGGCTTGGGCCGCAAAGGTTTGGACCAGAGCGACATCATCATCCGAAAATGGCGAAACTTCACGGCGATAGAGAACGATCACCCCAAGACCCTTGTCGTCTTTCATCAACGGCACCGCAAGGACCGAGCGAGCCCCTTCGACTTCAACCATCTGAACCCGTTTTGGATCGCGATCCTGATAATAAAGCGGATCATCTGCAATATCGTCTTGCCGGATGACCTGGCCATCGAACATAGGGCGGATTGCAACGAGTTCCGTGCGGGTCAAGGGCTCCACGAACCCCTTCAGGGCCTCATCAAAATCCGTTCGCGCACCGATATTGGCCGGAATTGTTGCAAGGCCACGTTCGTGATCGGCGACACACAGAAAGGCCAGTGGGGCTTTGCACAAACGGCTGGCATTTTTGAGTATGCTATTGAAGACAGGGCTATCGTCATCGCGACTGCGGCTGATGACTTCGAGGATTTCGCGAGACGCTTCTTCCCGTTCAAGTCGTTCCTGAACTTCACGAAACTGACGCGTGTTTTCGATGGCAATGACTGCATGTTTGGCGAATTCTTCAATCAACTGCACGTCAGGGTCAGCAAATGGCCGCACCTCACGGCGGCTGACCGCGATGGCACCGATAGCCTGATCTCCTTGCATCAGGGGGACTGTAACACGTGACCGAATGCCTTCGATCTCAACCATCATGGCAGCTGTAGGATGGCCCGAGCGATAAAAATCCGTGTCGGTCAAATCATCGATGCGACCAACCTTACCTGTTCGTATCGCAGTGGCTATGGGAATCGATTCATCCAACTGCCACTCGTCTCCAACATCAAATTTGGTTCTCTGATGCCCCCAATTCGCCGCCAACCGCCCGTGGGTCCCTGCAGCGTTGATCAAAATAAGTACCGCCTGATCTGCATCACATACCCTGGTGGCCTGCTGAAGCACTGAATCAAAGACGCGCGCATCGTCATCACGGCTTTGGCTAATGACCGTTAGAATTTTCTGTGTTGCCGTCTGACGCTCTAACTGCGTGTGCAGTTCATTCAATTGTCGCGTGTTATCCAAGGCGATCACGGCCTGGGCGGCAAAGCCCTCAACCAGAGAAATCTCGTCGTCTGTAAAGGCCCGAACCTCACGTCGGTAAATCCCGATAACGCCCACGGGCGTGCCATCTGCCGACATTAATGGGACCGTCAGAAATGACCGGACACCTTCTTCGTCTACAAGTTGACGGCGCCATGGGTCGCCTTTGATATACTGGTCAGTCAGGCGCAAATCGACATTGTGAATAACGCGTGCCTCGCGCACGGACTCCGCAATCTGGAGATGTGAGTCCAGTGACCAACGATCTACGCCTACCTCGTAGGTCGCCAACTGATCACCGAAATGGGCCGCATATTCAAGGTGGGTTCCTGCCTCATTCAAAAGGCTCAATGTGGCGACATCTGTTTCGCAAAGCCGGGCGGTGTTTTCCAGGATCGTCTGGAACACCGGCGTCTCATCTTCTCGTGATTGGCTAATTGTCTCAAGAACTTCACGCGAGGCGCCTTCGCGTGCCAGGCGGATTTGCAATTCGCGGAATTGGCGAACGTTCTCAATGGCGATTACTGCTTGGGCGGCAAAGGTTTCGACGAGCTTAACCTGATCGTCGGTATAGGGCCGCACCTCGTCTCGCGCCAACATCAAGCATCCGATTGCACCGCCATCCACCTTTAGAGGAACAAACAGATTGCTGCGGCACCCATGCTTGTCGACAATCAACTTGAACCGTTCATCGCCGGATTTGTGGAAATCAGTGTCTCCCATATCCACAACGCGTTTGGTCTCGCCGCTGAGGATGGTTTCAGTCACCAGAGAATTGCCCGGCTCCATCGTGTATTTGCCGTCGCGCCAGAGTTGCTGAATGTCAGGGTGCAGGTTATCACTGGCCACGAGCCGCTGAAGTGCGTCGCCTTCTCGCCCAAGAACCAGACCAGCAAAAACCGCGTCGCAAAGGTCTTTGGCAAGCTCAACAATCAGATCGCAAACCGGCTGAACGTCGTCCTTGGTCACAGAGATCGCCTGCATCACCTGAGCGGTGGCTTCAAACCGCGCCTGTTGATCAGCTGCGCTTAACTCCGAACTTGGCGCAGATGATGGCGCGGGACTTATCGGGGTCCCTGATGCCTCTTTGTCGCCCAACTGAGCTCAAACTCCCACGTTAATTCTGACTAACAACTGCCCGGAGTTTAGAGAGCATGTAATAGAAGTCACTGGAATTCTTCACGGATGATGCCCATTGCATTCATCCACGCGCGAGCAAGGCTCACTTGGCTCGGATCATCCAGCTGGTCAGCGCGATGAAACAACAGTGTAGTGCCAAAGCGCTGGATAGACTTATAAGCCTTACTGTTCTGGCACTCCATATGCGCCTCGAAAACGTCAGGACGTTCGATCTCTGAAGCGCTCCACCGAGCGTCATTGCTTAAACCCAGACTTCTGTTGGCGAAAGGCAGCATGTGCTGGGTACGCAAGCCCCTGTGAACTCTCTGGGAAGATGCACCGCGAAGTGTACTGCTCGCTTAAAAGGACGGCAGACATGTACCCATCTCGGTCATCGAAGCAAAGGAAATATTGCAAATGTCGGAATGGCCGCTTTAAGGAAGCTGATGCAACAATCCAGGGTCATACTTGTTGAATGTATTGTCCGCAAAGTGGACCTTGGGCGAAGTTCTTTATACGTCTGTATTGAGCGCAAAGCCGCCGTTGCCTCGCCAAGTGATTTGAGTAGCCGGGTCCAAGGACAAACACTCCTTCCCACTAGGACTTATGGAGTAAATGCACTAGGCGATGCATCCGGTGTTGCGAGTGGATAGCCGGCCATCACATAAAGGGGGGGGAAGGTGGCGACGCAGCGTTTGACGCTTGGTGCCTAATGCAAAAACGCGTGAGGGTAGCGCGCTTAGGTTCGCCTGCGAAGTTTAATCTACTTGCAGATCGGCAATTCAAGTGGCGGTTGTTTGGGCAAGGAAGCTCTCCAACTGTTTATGATCGGTTGGAGGCT